>NZ_PNCU01000039.1:0-24233 GCF_005886915.1 Pseudoalteromonas sp. S3776
ATTTTTATGCGTGTAATTTAGGTTTAACAGCGGTAATGTTTTATTTAATGAGTGCTTTATGAATAACGATAGAAAAAGAGATAAACGCTGAGTAAAAAAAAGTAAATCTAATAATACAGTTTTGCTTGTTAAATTAGAGTGGGTGTCTAGTTAAGTTAGTCCCTAAAGAAAGTATTAATAAACTTAGAGGGTAGAGATGAAAATAGCAGATGATAAATTACATGAAATAGCACAATTGGTTCTTCAGTGTGAAGATGTGCTTTCATTTCAATGGACTGAACTCGTGTTCGTATTTGAATTCGGTGAGGGACACGTATCCAATTCAGGTTTTTTATATGATGGCCAGGAAGTTACCCCTGCAACAGCATCAATAGCACAGGAAAAGCTTCGTTTAAGAAATTCATTGGAAGCTTTGAGAGAGGATATTTTTCAACAATGCGGTGATAAGTTTAATCAACTTTTATTCCAAATGGAAAATGAAACGAAGCGTTTTAAAATAGATTTTGAATTTGATGATCCAAAACGGTGGGCTATTACACCTAGTAATATGTTCGAAATGCGAGAGGAACTTCGCCCTAAGTTTTAACGTAATATTAATAAATACGAAGAGTATTTTACGAGTATTATAATTAAGTCTAGTAACGTTTTTATTAGACTTAAACCTTTTTAAACTTGGAAGCCGCAGATGAAACCAGACAAAAAATTAAATTTTACTATTAATTCAAGTGAAAAAGTGTGTAGTCATTTACATGATTTTATTGATAAAGAAAGCGAAATAATTCCAAAACCATATATTATTGGAATCAGTGCTGAGCATTATACTCTGACTTGGTACTGTGAGCTTTGTTGTGAGAAATATTCCTTGCCAACTCAGGGGGTATTTTTATTTGACTTTCCTGAAGATATAGAAGAGTACGATGACCTTGCTTCTTTGAAAGAGCTTTATAGTTTTAAAGATTTAAAGTCATACGTTGATAGTTTACTTAATTTTAAAGTATCAGAAGTATGCGATAGCAATCCATTTTTAGCATTTGATACAGATGAAGGCTCTACCCCAAAACATGTTAATCAAGAACTATTTTATTCGTTATCGAGATTAAACGACGAAAAAGTAGAGCAGATGGTAGAGAAAACATTAATGGTGCCATTTGGCACAGAGATTGACGTAATCGACTAATTTAATAATAAATCTCTTACATAGGTGTACTAATTATTTATTATGATGTGTATAAACACGACCCACTTAACACTTCAAGACGTTGCTTCATTTACTTTAAAAAATAACCCCAGCAAGCAATTTAAAGAAAAATGGGGTGATGACTACGTAAGTCGCGCAATGCAATTATGGAGCGGAGTTAAGGAATGTTATTTAAAAAGTGAAGTGTGTAATTTCACTGCAGAAGAGCTTTTATTTGCAATAAGCTATGAATATGCAGTAGCTCCTTACAGCTCTGAGAATAATAACGCTATTGCATTTTATAAATGGTGTTTTGAAAATTTAAATAAAAAACAAGGATAGGTAATAAATAAAATAAACACGGATGTAAATTATAAAACAATGGCCGGTAATGCGCGCTTAGTGATGCTTGGTGAATCAAGCCATAACCCAGCTATCTATAAATTTGAGGCTATCAAAGCGCTTCGTCAACTGAAAGCTTCAGGGTTTACTCACTTTGCAATCGAAATGCTACCAAGATCTATGCAGGAAAAAATAGATTTTTATCAACGCACTGGTAAAGGTTTTAATGTTATTCAGCAATATTTTAATAATAATTGGGGTCGGGGATATGGTGTAGCAAATAGTTATGGTGAACTAGTTAAAGCGGCTAGAGAGTTAGGATTAAAAATTATTGCTTTGGATTTAACTTTAGATGAAATGGATTTGATTGACGCTTCATGTAGTTACAATAATTCAGTCGCAGAAAATTGTTTTAATAGCCATACAATAAGAAATATGGTCTGGACACAAAATATAAGTAATATTTTAAATACGTCTAAGCAGAACAAAATTATTGCTTTTATGCATAGATGGCATGCTGTGAGTTCTACTAATTATCAAGAAGGCCTAGACACACTGATAAAAGCGCAAGGTATTTTAAAAATTAAATTTATCGACTTTATTGGTGGGTCAGTTTGTTACTCACAAACTGATTGTAAGGGTTACTCTGATGAAAAAGAAGCACTTAAGCAAAAGTATTTTTACCGAGAGGGCTTCCCGTTTAAATCTGCAGTAACAACTTATCAGGTTCACTTACCCGAAAATTCAGCTCATATGAAAGGGCTATAATAGTGAAAAAAATGGCTACTTTTCTTTTTACTACCGTAATATGTTTTGGCGCAATGGCAGGAACTCTTTTTCCTAACCTTGATATTAATGATCCTAACTTATCCCAAGATAAAGTCATGCGCCAATGTCAAAAAAGCTTAATGCATGCGCCTCAAGAACTTGATGCTTGGTGTGAAAAAGCTTATAAAATGGGAAATTGGCAAGCTCTAGAATTGGTAGGCCTTCATACAGGTGATGGAAGTCGCTATATTGCTGAGGCAAAAAAGCATGCTGCAGAAGGCGATCCTGATGGTATTTTAGCTTTAGCGTATGTATATAGTACTGGACGTTTTGTTACTAAAGACCTAAAACAGTCTATAAAACTTTATAATCGCTACCTAGCTGATAATAGTAATAAAGCTAAAGAAAAAATGAGAGTGCAAAGGACTCATAAAGATCTTTATTTAATTTACGCTGAGCTAGGCAACTTAGAAAAGGCTGCTGAACATAAACGCTTTTTAGATGAAAGTAACTATGAAAAAATCAGAAAAGAAATGTTTGAAAAGCAACTTAAGGATTCGGGGATTTCTTTAGATAATTAAGAAATGAGCATTTACTCAAACTATTTATAATTAGTACAAACCATTAAAGTTATTGCACTTTTAAAGGAGCTATGAACGCCTAAGCTAAGGCGCTATAGAAATGATATGGAACAACAAAACCAACAAACACTAACTAACCTTGTTTACGATATATACGAGAACCCAACTTTAATAGAAGAGTATCAAATGTTTATAAAACCTTTGTTGAGCGATTTAGTTGCCACTGCGCCAGCTGGGTTTGAGGGTATGGCGACGATGATTAATACCCATATTTCTAATGGGTTTAAGTTCAAAAATCCTAAAATACAAAAATTTGAGCTTGAGTCGGGGCTTTTAAAACTTAAAACGTATTTTCAAAAAATAAACCTTTAATACCTACCCCTCTTTTTTATTGAACACCCACATTTTTAATTTTAATGCAGCACGTGTGCTGCATTTGTTTTTCTCATTAAGGATGATGTATGAGCCTTATTACCACGAGTATTTTAATGCTGTTTTTACAGCCTTTATTTGTATATTTAGCTCTTTTTAAAGAGTCTGAGCGGAGTGTTCAAAACCGTTCACTAGATAACGAAGATGCTATGTATCTATTTATAGCGCCAGGGTTAGCTGTATTTTATCCTGATGACTTTTGGCAGGCGGTACTTTATTTAGGAAGTGTATGCCTACTAGGTTTAATGCTTGCCATTATTGTAAAAAACAAAGCTAAAAAACGATTAACAAGGGATGACGCTATTGGGTTTACTATTGCCAGCTTTTTATTTTTTTGGATTATAAAATTAATTATTGGTGGGGTAGCGTACCTCTTTACCGAAAATGCCACGAATGCTTCATCAGCCGACATAGGCCAGCAAGCTTATTCATCAAATTTAGGTGAGCTTTTAAACTGGGGGTATTTATATTATCAGTTTTGGACAACGTTATACTTTTTACTCTTAATGCTAGCCACATTAGCTATAAAAATAATAGAGAGTCGGTTTGATAAACATTCATTTTCAGGCTCGTTGCTAATTTTGGGTGCCGTTTTAGCTGGCGTATCTCCGTTATTTGGCAATGCTTTTATTTTAGGCGTTATTGCTAACTTTTTTATATTTTTTGTTGTTTGTACGGCATGCATAGAAATTGATAAAAAGAGCGACCCCTCAGCGGGTGCTATTAGTATTATGTATGCTTTTTTGCTTATGGGCGGCATCATGTTTAGTGGCATTGGTAAATTAATATATACACTATTTTATAATTAGATTAGTGATTGTTTTTTGATTAAAAAACATGCAGTATAATTGAACCTAATTAGACCCCTACTTTTCAGTATAAATATGGCTGGTGTAATTAATTAGCCATATACATTAAGTAGTTTATAGCTAGGCCTTGGGAGAGAGTTTGCTTTGTTTTTATCGCGCTTAAAAATTTTTGTGTTGGTGATAGTCTCTATTGCCGTTGTTTTTTTTACTACATCACAGGCTTGTGCAGATATGTTTGGCTTTTTTAATAAACAAGAATTTTATTTATCGGCTCCAGTAAAGGGGCAGTTATTAGATAATGGGCAGCCAGTTGCAAACACTAAAGTAATGCGCTCACTTACCTATGGCGATGAATACGTTGACGATACCACAACAGATGAACAGGGTTATTTTACCTTCACAGAAAAAACAATAAAAACAGGTAAGCCCGCTAATATGTTTGATAACGACTCGTTAGTTCAACATATTTATTTAGAAAACGGTACGCCAGAAGGGATTGTTTTATGGTACACACTTATTTCAATTCATGAAGAAAGTGACACACTTAAAGAGCTTCTTGCACACTTAGAGTGTGATATTGGCCAAGAGCCACAAACTTACGATATTCCAATTAAAGAAGATACAAGCCACACTTTTGCGATATACACATCATGTAAACTTTAACTATTAATTTAAAGGGAACTTATATGAATACTTTGACACCCACTCAAGCCGTACAATTAGCAAACCTTGCATATAAAGCAAAAAGTATTAAAACTACTAATTTACTCAATCGCACACTTCATGCCTCTTTGCGCGACAATTTTAATTTCTCAGTTAACCCTGGCGCAGTACAAGGCGTAACGGGTAGTTTTTTCTCTCACTTATTTAACTTAAGTACGGGATTTGCCTTAGTAGGGCATGGGCTTGGCGCGTATCAGGGCGATTCGGTTATTACTATTCGCGGTACTAACTCACTAAGGGATGGATTAACTGATGGGCACTTTGGTGTGAGTGGTGGGTCAAATGGCAGTATGGTTCATGCTGGTTTTAATAAGACTTTTTATAGTATGAAGCCTGCGCTGCAAGAGTTTATAGCAGCGAATATTCAAGATAAAGTAACGGGGTGCGTTCATTTAGTTGGTCATAGCTTAGGAGGTGCGTTAGCGACGCTTTCTGCTGATTGGATTAAAGCTGAGTATTCACTTCCTGTAAAATTATATACGTTTGGTTCGCCACGTGTTGGGCTTGAAAACTTTTCTCGCGCTGCAACATCAAGAATTGATAAAATTTACCGCTGTACACATGGGGCAGACCCAGTGGCTAAAGTGCCTTTATGGCCTTTTTCCCATGCTCCGCATAATGGCCAAGAAATACGTTTAGATAGTGGACAAGGTTTAAAAGGTGCTGCTCATACTCTTGCTGGCACGCCAGGCTATTTAAACACTGCCAATAGCAATAATTGGAACAACTTAACTATACAAGCTAATCACTTTTTAAACATGCCTGTGCGTTTAAAATTTGAAGACAGAAATCAAGCCTCATTTACCTCACATTGGGCAGATAAACTAGGTGCGGCATTAATTACTCTTTTAAAAGATGCGGGCTATTACAGCGCAGTTGCTGCCCAAGCAGCCATTGGAACCGGGCTCACTTTTTACGATATGTTGGCGCGAACGCTTGATAAAATAGCTAAAGCGTCAGCCTCGTTTGCAACACAAACATTAGGTTTACTAGGGCATATGTTGGTGTTTGCAGGCAAAGTAATCAGTAAAGCGGTAGAGCTGACTTATAGCTTTATAAAATCGGTATTCGATTCTACCCTAGGGGCTTTATATAGAGCAGCAAAAGAAGGATTAAGTGGCTTAGATTAACCTTAACTTAGGCCTCAATCTCGCTCTAACAAAATAGCACCACTTTGGTTTTCGCCTAAGTGGTCGTTTTTGTTATAAATAGGGCATTTGCTCATTGATAAGCACCCACAACCAATACAGCCATCAACGCGGTCGCGCAAACGCTGCATATACGCTATGCGCTCATCTAGCTGTGCTTGCCACTGCTTTGAAAGGGCTGCCCAGTCTTTTTGTGTGGGGGTGCGCTGCTCAGGTAATGTGGCTAGGGTGAGTTTAATTTCATCAAGCGTTATTCCCATTGCTTGTGCAGCTTTAATTACCGCTATTCGGCGTAGTACGTCTTTTTTGTAGCGGCGTTGATTACCGCTATTGCGCCAACTACGTATTAGCCCTTTTGTTTCGTAAAAGTGCAGGGTTGATACTTTTACGCCGCTGCGCTTGGCGACATAACCCACGGTTAGGTTGGCCTCTGTTAGTTTTTTTTGATCTGTTTGCATTATTTTAAATTTCCATTTGACCTCAATATAACTTGAGGTTTTAAGCTTCTTTCAACATTAAAAAAGGAGCTAACTAAATGCAACAAAAACTTGAGCGCAGGGCTGTTATTATTTATTCAAGCGCACGTAAAAATGGTAATACACAGGCGCACGTTAACAGCTTTGCTGAGCAAAATAACGTGCGGGTAATATGTTTAGATGATTATAAAATAGCGCCGTACTGCTATAACAAAAACTATAAAAACGATGACTTTTACACTGTATTCGAAGCACTTTTAACGTATGACCATTGGGTGTTTGCCTCACCCGTTTATTGGTACAGCACCACAGTACAAATGAAATTATTTATTGATAGAATAACCGACTACATGGACGATGAAGCATTAAAACCAAAGTTACGAACGCTGCGTAGTAAGTATTTTTCTGTGCTTTCTAATGCGTCATCAAGTGAAGCGCCGGCGTGTTTTATAGAGCAGTTTAAAAACACCTTTAGCTATTTAGGCATGCAGTTTATTAACCACAGCCATAAAAGTACCCAAAAGGTTGCTTAAATTGCAGCCTTTTTTGGTTGTCTCTGGTAGTTTAGTAATACGCTTAAAAAACACAGGATTGTTTTATGAAATATTTACTAGGGTTAGTGCTGCTTTTTAGCCCGTTTATTAATGCTAATCAGCAACCAATTAACGGGTTTGGTAATTATTATAATGTACCCGAGCATGACAAAATTAATGACGCTACAGTATTTAAAATAGCATTTGATGTTGCTGATGGCGCTAAAGAAGGTAAGCAAAATAATGCAATAAATTCGCTAGCGCGTTTTATTAACATGCACGTAGCGCATGGTGTTAAGCCTGAAAACATTCAACTTGCATTAGTTGTGCACGGTAGCGCAAGTGTGGACGTGTTAGCTAATAGCGAATATAAAAAACGCTTTAACGCTGATAATAAAAACCAAGCGTTAATAGAGCAGCTACTAACTAACAATACTAAAGTGTATGTGTGTGGACAATCGGCTACTCATTTTAAAGTAACGCCTGAACTGCTCATTGATGGCGTAAACATGTCTCTTTCTGCGATGACAGCACATGCTCAATTACAACAACAAGGCTATACACTTAATCCATTTTGATGACACAAATAACAAAAAACATACTCTGCTTTGGCGATTCGAATACGTGGGGTTTAAACCCCGAAACAGGTAAACGCTACGATGAAAATACCCGCTGGACAATGCTTTTAAATCAGCAGCTTGGCTCTGAATACAAAGTAATAGAGGCGGGGCAGCCAAATCGTACTTTGGTAAATAACCCGCCATTTTCAGGCAACCTAAACGGTATTAGCTATTTAAAGCCCTACCTAGAGCAGTATGAGGTGGGTACGATTGTTATTGCGCTGGGCACTAACGACTTAAAAAAACGTTTTAACTTAGCGCCTGTAAATATTGCAAGCGGCTTGGCAAGCCTTATCACCTCTATTAAACACTTTTATGCCGATGGCAAGTTACCCAATATAGTGTTAATCGGCCCTTTATTTATTAACCCTCAGCACGCTTTAAGCAATATTTATTTCAATTGTCATCAAAAATTACAGCCCTTAAACGCTCACTTTAAACGTATAGCACAAGAGCATGTGCTTAATTACGTTGATACATCACACCTTAACGCCCCTTTTGGGTGCGATGGTATACATTTAAATTACCAAGGCCATAAGCAGCTTTGCGAGCGGCTAAATCGCGTAATTTCTAAATTATAGTTTAAACAAATCAATAAATTAAAGCGCAAGGGGCTTTAATTATTTTACAAGCTTAATTGCTTTTATGCTCAGGTATGCAATTATTATGGCACCTGAATCACTCACTGCTTATTTTAAAAGGCGTTATGAAACAATATCAACGTAGGTCGTTAATTGCTGTAGTAAGCGGTATCGTCGTTTTTGCGGTATGTGCTAGCACATTACTTTATTTTGCTGCACAAAAGCTTGGTAGGCAGTTAGCGCGCGATTCAAATTATATTGTTAAACATATAGATGCGGCCGTAAATGAGCGAAGTAAAATTTTAT
This sequence comes from Pseudoalteromonas sp. S3776, assembly GCF_005886915.1. NCBI lineage: Bacteria > Pseudomonadati > Pseudomonadota > Gammaproteobacteria > Alteromonadales > Pseudoalteromonadaceae > Pseudoalteromonas > Pseudoalteromonas sp. S3776. The sequence continues at coordinate 8,497 of NZ_PNCU01000039.1, forward strand.
CACATTTAAATAGCCTAAGTGCTGATAGCTGTAATAGTGATAACCTTATTGAAATGCGTCGCGCTTTATTTGATGCACAGTACGTGATAGACATTGGTTTTTTTAAAAATGATGAACTTATGTGTACAACTGGAGCGGGCAAATTAGCCAAAACTATCCCAGATAACCCACCCGACTATATCCGAGCAGACTCTAACGACAATAAGCCTGTAAGAGTAAGGTACGAGCCGCAATTATATCTGCTTTTGTTCAGTGACCGAGCAATGGAGGTCATTATAGTTAGGCAAGGGAACTATAATTTAATTATTGATAGCCGTGCCTTTAACGATAAAGTGATTGTGTCTACTCAGTGGGAAGTGCTTTACAAAAACAGCGATAACATATTTCATTTAGGTGGCGTTGAAGGTACTTACAAGCAAGTCAAAACGAATGCCTTTTTAGCTTATGAGTCAGTTATAAAATGCAGCAACCACAATCCAGGATACTGCGCGGCCGTGCGGCTGCCATGGAGTCAATTTTTTGCTAATAATCAATTTTTATTAATTATTTCGCTTATTCTTATATCGTTAGCGGGTGTATCGAGCGGGTTGTTGATTGATTATAGCTTAGCGGCTAGGCGGTCGACAGTGACGCGCGTTCGAAAGGGGTTGAAAAAAGGCTCATTTTATTGGACTTACCAACCTATTATTTGTTTGCACACAGGTAACGTTGTTGGCTGTGAGGCATTGGCTCGCTTTGAAGACAAATACGGGGTTTTGTTCCCAGATCAATTTATTCCTATTATCCGAAAAACAAATTTAACGTGGCGCTTTACTCAAGCCATGATAGAAAAAGTACTTTGTGAACTCACACCCATTGAGGCATTACCGCGCCATTTTAAAGTGTCTATTAATATTTTTCCGTGCGATGTTGAAACAGGCAATATTGCACTTTTAAAAGATATACCAGCACTCACTGATTCGCGGTTTATTATTTGCTTAGAAATAACAGAAGATGAATATTTAGACTCAACCGTTGCCCATACTCATTTTAAAAATTTAGTTGAGGCGGGTTTTAATTTATCGATAGATGATTTTGGTACGGGTTATTCTAACTTAAAAAATCTACAAAATTTGAGCTTCCACCAACTTAAAATTGACCGCACCTTTGTACAAGATATAGCAACAGAAGGCTTAAAGGCATCAATGATCCCCAATATTATGGCCTTGGTGCGTAAATTTAACTACACCTGTGTGGCAGAAGGCATAGAGACCAATGAACAAGAAGCCATACTAAAACAAGCGGGCGTACACTACGGGCAAGGCTGGAAATATGCCAAGCCCATGGCACTTCGAGAGTTTAAAGCGTATTTAAAATTACAGTCGGTTTAAACGTGTTTTACTTTATACACGTACCAGTATGATATTTGTAACAGTGTAAGGTTTTAAAATGATCAAAATAATAGCCAGCGGATTGATGGTGTTAATGCTTAGTGCGTGCTCAGCTCAATACCCAAACCAGCAAATTACCGGTAAGCAGTTTCCCACTATTAGCGGGCAAAGCCTAGAGCAGAAAAGCGTAACCATACCAAGTGACTTTAAAGCCGATAAAACCTTGTTACTCATTGGCTATAAACAAGACAGTCAATTTGACATAGACCGCTGGTTGATTGGCCTAGACATGGCTGGAGTTACATTACCCACTTACGAACTACCTACCATAGCAGGGATGGCCCCGCGTATGTTTAGTACATTTATAGACAGCGGTATGCGCAAGGGTATTCCTAAAGAGCTATGGGGCGGGGTAATCACTATTTATGAAGATGGCGAAGCTGTGCAAAAATTCACAGGTAATAATAACCCTAATAATACACGCGTTATTTTAATAGACAGTAAAGGTAAAATTTTACATTTTTACGACAGGGGTTTTTCGGTAGAGGCGCTTAATAAACTTAAAGAAAAGATTAAATAAAGGGAGCTAAGCTCCCTTTATCATTAAGTGTATTTAAAACGCATAACTTACACTAAAGCGCGTAGTACGTGGCATGATATAGCGGCCATTTGGGGCATCGGCATTACGCGGGTCGCCCTCTGTTATACCTTGCTCATCTGTTAAGTTATCAATGGCCAGTTGTAGTTTTATGCCTTCCATAGGTTCTAAAACTAAACCTAAGTCTACTTTTTCGTAGCCATCAAGAGTCACCGTGTTTTCGTTGTTACCAAAGCGATTATCAACAGCCGACAGTGTGCCATATAATGTGGCATACATACCTTGTAGCTCAAAGTCGTAGCTAGGGGTAATACGCACTTGCCATTTTGGTTGACGTTGAGACTCATTCCCTTCATTGGTAGGGCTTTGGGTTATTTCAGTTTCTTGTAATGTGGTATTTAAATTAAGCGAAAAACCCGACTGATGATTAAAGTTATAATCCAGCTCAACACCGTACGCTTCGTTTGTCAAAATTTCTGCAGGTACACCTGGGCGGCGTACAAATGTATCGCCTTTTACTTCATTAACAAACAAAGTGGCGTAAAAGTCTGTAGAGTCAGAAATTAGCTTGTAACCAAATTCTCCCTGGGTTACTTCTTTAATTAGCTTTTCGCCGCTTTCATAAGCGCTAAAGTTATCTCTAAAGTCATCAAAGTAAGGCATTTTATAACCACGGTTTACACGTGCAAATACACCCATGTCATCGTTTATTGAATAATTTATACCCGTAGTCCATGATGTTTTACTTTCATCATAGTTAACTGCTTTGGTAATAATGCCATCAAGGCCTTCATCAACACTGTATTCTACTTCATGGCTTTCGTGGCGCACGCCGGCATCTAAGGTAAAGTCTTCAGCAAATTTGTATTTAGCTGTTACATAAAATGCATGGGTGCGCGCATCACCTGTTGAGCTTATATCGTAGTTAAAATCACAGCCATCAGTACTTTGATTACATTCAATGCCAGTTAGCGACTCGCCACCTGCTTCTAATACGTGGTAAGCCGTATTACCTAAGCTCCACCAATCGTTTGCAGATGTAGTAGCTGTGTAGTAACCAAAAGTGGCTGATAAATCATCAAATTGCTTTGAAAAAGCTAAATCGTTAGTAAATGAGCTAATTTCTTTAAGTACAACCCAACGGCCAAGTTGTTGTATTGGGGTATCGCTTGTGTACTCAGTATTACTTACTGCGCCAAACGCGGTTTGGCCATTATCGGCAACTGCGCCAACCGTGGTTGCCGAGCCACTTGGCACTAACCCGTATGTATTGGCATCTCCTTTAGTTATATTAAATCGGTCAGAAAATTGCCAGCCATTATCAAGCTCTAGCTTAATGCTACCGCCTGTAACATGGCCATCCCAACCTCGGCCATCACCTAAGTCTATATCGTGTGATTGTGCGTCAGGGCCTGTGAATATAGTGGCTTGGCGGTTTAACGTACCAAGTTGCGTATACTCTGCGTCAATCCCTTCTATATTAAGAGGGGTAGGTAAGTACCATGCACCATGATCATCTGTTTGGCGGGTATAAAAGTTAAGCTCGCCGTTATCTAAATCTTTAGTAATATTAATGGTAAATTGGCTGCCTTTCTCAGAGGTAAAACCTGCATCACGGATACCCGGTGAGCTTTTTACATATCCGCCAACCATAAAGTATAAATCGTCAGTAATTTCACCACTAATAACAGCATCTACACGTTGTAAGTCGTAATCTGATGTGGTGTATTTAAATAAGCCTTCGGTGTCTTCACTGCCACGTTTTAGCCTAAAGTTAGTTGTTAAACCGGGTTGGCCGTTTGATAAAACAGGGTTTGGTCCGCCCCGTACAGCTTCCATAGTTTCAATGGTTTCATCAATTCTAAATAGTGAGGAATTTTCTAAAAACGATAATGTAGGAGCAGGGTAAACAGGTGACCCTTCAATGCTTAAGGTTAAAAATGGCGCGTCACCGCCGCCAGGAAAACCACGTACAAATATATTAGCGCCCGATTCACCCCCTGAGCTTTCTACCCAAACCCCAGGTACGGCTTTAAACAGATCGGCAGTGCTTTTTGGTGAAAGCTTAATAATTTGTTGGCTATCGATATTTGTAACAGCGTAGCCTGCATCAATTTTTCTGATGCCAACGCCTGTAGGTGTGCCCGAAACAACAATACGCTCAACCTTAGTTTCTGCTGCTTGCTCTTGTGCAAAGGTGCTGTGAGAGCCCAAGGCTAAAGTTATAGCGCACGCTAATGTACTTTTTGCTTTATTGAATGTCATGTGTGATCCCGTTTTTAGTGTGTTAAACAGTGTGTTTTTTACTGCCTGCACATAACGTTTTTATGTAAACAGGCTGTATATGTTGAAACCATAAAGATTAATGCAAACGTTTGCAATATTTATTTGTAAATTATTTATGAATAAATATTGTGTGAATATTGAGCGCAATACTCGAGGTATGGTTTTTTTAGCCAGTGAGGCAAGCCAGAGAAAATTAATAATGCTATATTGTCAGTCAGTTACACTAAACATTAGTTAATACAACGCGGCTTAGGGTTTTCATGGATAACAAAAAAATAAAATTAGCTGATCTAGCAAAGCTGGCAGGGGTATCTACCTCTACGGTTTCGCGTGCATTAAATGATAACCCTTTAATAAAACAAGAAACACGCGATAAATTAAAACAACTTGCCAAAGAGCATAATTTTAGTTTAAACACCGCTGCAAGCCGCTTACGCACTCAAAAAACAAATGTTGTTGCTGTTATCATTAACTTAGATGAACAAACCGAACAATCGATTAGCGATCCGTTCTTACTTAAAGTGGTTAGCGAAATTAACCTTGCACTTAATCAACAAGGTTTAGAGCTTTTATTGTCTAATTCAATAATGGCACAGCATGATTGGGCCAATTATTTTATTAATGGCCGAAGGGCCGATGGCATTATTGTCGTTGGGCAAGGTAAAGATCAGCGTAATATAGAGGCGGCTGCTAAAGCGGGGATCCCTTTGGTTGTGTGGGGAGATCCTAAAACCCCCAGTAATTACCCTATTGTAGGCAGTGATAACTACCTAGGTGGAATGCAAGCCACTGCACACTTAATCGAGCACGGTGCAAAAAATATTTTATTTTTAGGCGACCCAGAACACGGCGAAATTAGCGAAAGACACCGTGGCTATGCGGCTGCGCTATCTACACATAAACTAGAGCAACACGTTGTTTCTATTGATATTACTAGTAGCTCAGCGTATCAAGAAATTAATAGTCTTTTACGCGAAAAAGGGCTCTACTTTGATGCAATTATGGCCTGTAGCGACATGGTTGCCTTAGGTGCAATGAAGGCATTAAAAGAGCGCTATGTCAGTATTCCTAACGATGTTGCATTGGTTGGTTTTGACGATATAGCAATGGCAGATATTAGCCATCCGTCGCTTTCAACAATTAAACAAAATACACAAATAGCGGCTGAACTATTAGTTAAAAAGCTTATGCAACAATTTATGGGTGAAAAAGTTGAATCTCAAGTTATTGATATAGAGCTAATAACTCGCCAATCGAGTAAGCGCTGAAGTATGACTAATAGAAATTAATTTAAAAAACTTAAAATGCAAACGATTGCATTGATTTTTATTCTACACTAAACTCAATGTTCACTGACACAAACACACACGCTAATTACCTAAAGGTGTTAGCTTTAATTGTTATGGCGTACTGCGCTATAAGTAAGGCAAGCTATGAGTAAAACAAAAATTACACTCGCAATTGCTGCAAGCTATTTTATTTTCGCAATATTATTAAATAGCGTAGGAACAGTCATTTTGCAGGCAATAAATACACTGGGCGTTAGCAAAACTGAGGCGTCTGTTTTAGAAGGGTTTAAAGACTTATCAATTGCGATAATGTCTTTTGCAGTTGCTTCGTTCATTCCTAGATTAGGTTATAAGCTCGCAATGCTAGGCGCTTTAGCTGTTGTTGCATTAGCGTGCTTAAGCACTGCAATGATCAGCGAATTTTATATGTTTAAACTGCTATTTGCAGTGATAGGCTGTGGTTTTGCGGTAGTCAAGGTATCTGTTTATTCAATTATTGGCCAAGTAACCGACGATGCTAATAGCCATTCGTCGTTATTAAACACCATAGAGGGTATTTTTATGGTGGGTGTGTTAAGCGGTTATTGGATTTTTACTGCATTTATAAACCCCGGCGAGCCTAGTGCGTGGCTAAATGTATATTACGCGTTGGCTGCACTTACTTTAGTTGTGATTTTAAGCGTTATAGCTGCACCTATAAAACCCGCGCTACAAAGCAACAAAAGCAGTTCGAGCTTAAGTGACTTTATCGCTATGCTTAAGTTAACGTATCAGCCCCTGGTACTTATTTTTATTACAAGTGCATTTTTATACGTCCTAATTGAACAAGGGGTAGGTACTTGGCTGCCCACTTTTAATAACCAAGTTTTACAATTGCCTGTGGCTATAAGTATTCAGTTAGCGAGTATTTTTGCAGCGGCGTTAGCGCTTGGTCGTTTAGTTGCGGGGCAGGTGCTTAAGCACATCAATTGGTTTTTTGTGCTGTGTGGATGCTTAGTCGCTATGGCATTACTTATTATTATAACGTTACCCCTAACTGAAAACCTACCTAATACAGCAATTACTCGTTTATTTGACGCACCGCTGGCCGCCTTTGTTTTGCCCCTTATTGGTTTTTTTATGGCGCCAATTTATCCAGTGTTAAATTCGGTAATGCTTAGTGCTTTAGAAAAGCACCAACATGCAGCTATGACAGGGTTAATTGTTGTGTTTTCAGCACTTGGAGGCACAACTGGTTCAATGATCACAGGTTATGTATTTGAGCATTTTAGCGGTCAGTACGCATTTTACTTCTCGTTAATACCTATTAGCTTAATTTTTATAAGCGTGATTATTTTTAAACAGCGCACCCGCGCCATTTCTCAGCACGTTGCCCGCATATAATTGATTTAGGATTGTTATGAATTTTTTTGAAAGCCAGTTATTTAAAGATGTACAGACCCAACATATTTTTGATGACTGTAAAACATTTGCAGATGCAACTGCACGAGACAGCTGGCAAAGTGCATGTAAACACTATGAGCAAGTAGCACCGCTTAACCATGCTCAATTAAAAGAGTTTGTAAATGAGCACTTTATTACAACGCCCTTACTACGTATGCAAAGTGAGCCAGATACTTCAAGCGTTAAACACTACATCAACTCTTTATGGCATGGTTTGAGGCGGGAGGCTGATAAACCTAAAGCCGACTCTTTATTAGCATTAAAGCATAGCTACATTGTGCCAGGTGGGCGTTTTCAGGAGATATACTACTGGGATAGCTACTTTACAGCGCTTGGCTTAATAGATGCTAATAAACCCGAGATTGTAGAAGATATGCTGCAAAACTTTATCGACCTTATAAACGATTATGGGTGCATTCCAAATGGCAACCGCAGTTACTATTTATCGCGTTCGCAGCCACCTATTTTAGCCCTAATGGTTGAATTGCTATGGCAGCACGAACACAGTAAATCCAATAATGTGGCATGGCTTGAAAGGTGTGTTATTGCGCTTCAAAAAGAGTATGCGTTTTGGATGCAAGGCGCAGAAGAGCTTACTAACGAGCAACCGGCACTAAGACGAGTTGTAAAAATGCCATGCGGCGGCAAGCTAAATCGTTATTGGGACGATGAGGCAACCCCTAGGGCTGAATCTCTTAGAGAAGATCTAGCCCTCGCCGCGGGTTTAGCTGAACATAGAAAGCCTGACTTTTATAGGCATATACGTGCAGCGTGTGAATCAGGCTGGGACTTTAGTTCCCGCTGGCTAGCTGAGCCTAATTCACTTAGCTCTATACAAACGACCGATATACTACCCATTGATCTTAATTGTTTACTTTACAACCTAGAAAAACAGCTTAGTAAGTTTAATAAGCTGCTAGGTAATAGCCAACAAGCCGATTTGTTTAGCGACTACGCAACAGCTCGCCGCTCACTGATTAATAAATACATGTGGAGTGAGCAAGCTCACTTTTTTGTTGATTATAATCATTGCACAGCAAGTCAATCCAAGGTGTTAAGCGCTGCTGCAAGTACTGCATTATTTTTTAACTTAGCGTCTGAGCAACAAGCACAACATGTAGCCGAGCGACTAAGCCAAGACTTTTTAAAGGCCGGTGGCATAGTTACTACTGTTACCTCTACATCACAGCAATGGGATAGTCCTAATGGGTGGGCGCCGCTGCAGTGGTTTGCCGTCAAAGGACTTAATAATTACGGTTTTAGCAGTATCAGTAAGCGTATAATGCAAAACTGGTTAACGATGGTAGAAAACGATTTTTCACTTAATCATTGCCTACTTGAAAAATACAATGTGTGCATGCCGCAATTAAAAGCAGGGGGAGGGGAATACGTTGTTCAGCAGGGCTTTGGTTGGACTAACGGGGTTACTTCACGCTTTTATACGTTATGTGAGGACTGATCAGAGCAGTGTGTTATATGAAAAAACAATCACTTTATTAAGCTAACTTATTGTAAATATTGGTTTAATATAATTAATGCGTATCTTTTCTTTGTGGTAATAATACCAAAATCGCATTGAAAGTTGTTTATAAATTCGGTAATGTGGAATAAACGTTTCAAGGAAGAAATTTATGCTACAGCCACACTCCGTTTTTATAAAAACTACGTTTCAATCTTCTTTTCACTGCGAAAGCTACACGACCATATTAAAAACCATGCAAGCCATTTTTGGTGATATAAAAATGGATGACGCTATCCCTAAAAATGAGCAAAGGGAGAAGTTTGATTTATTTTTAATAGATGGCGCTAAAAATAACTGGTTAGATTTACTACCTGCTGATTTAATTTGCTTAGCTAAAAAGCACAAAGTGGTGTTATTTAATGTAGAGCCCAGTGCAGTATGTGAAAAAAACTTATTGCTCAATCATTTTAATGGCGTGTTTTATAAATCAGATGCGCCAGAAGATATATTTAAAGGGCTTGTAAGAATAACGTCTGGTGAATTGTGGTTTACGCGCAAAGTTATATCTAAAGCATTTTCAGATATTCTTTCTGTGGCCTCTTCGTTTAATAGCTTACAAGAAGATATAACCCTAAAAAAAGGGGATTATGCGCATCTTACTAAGCGCGAAAAATCGGTTATTCACTTAATTGCCCAAGGGGCAAGCAATAATGCCATTGCTGATAAGCTTAATATAAGTGATCACACCGTTAAAACACATTTGTACAGTGCCTTTAAAAAAACCAATTCGCGCAACCGTGTAGAATTGGCAAATTGGGCTCAGCGTTATATATCGGTTTTATTACCTATGGCTAAGTAGCTAAACCGATTTAATATTTTTAGTTTAGGTTTAAGCAAAAAGTGTTTTATATAAAAAGGCTACATCATGTAGCCTTTTTAGTCTTTTAAATTTAGGCTGCTTTTTTCGCCCATAACCCTCTATCAATACCTTTTGTAATTAAGTCTGTGAGTGCTTTTTCAATAGCTTGGGTCACACAAATACTCATTGGCTCATTATCACTAAAGCCCGCCTCGGCTTCAGCCAGTCGTTTGTAACTTACATACCTAAAAAAGCCTGCACGCATTTCTTGGCTTAGCACTTTTTTGCTGGTGGCAACGCTCAAGAGAACTTGGCCGGTGCGAACATCAACTGCACGTAAATAGATAGAGATGGCATCTTCTCGGTAAAGCTCTGAAGCCCCAATACCAAAATATTCCATGCCTAAACCGCCCGTTTTTACGTTGGTATCGTAGCTAATAATACCGCCTTCTAAAATTATTTTAGCGGTGGTTAGCGGCGGTAAATCTGGTTGGTTAGGATTGTCAGATTTACCAGCTCGAATAATTTTTCGCTCGGTTAAAATATTCTGTAAGCCTTCGCGTTCAACCGGCGTAAACCAATCAGATTCGTGCAAAGCTTGCACTAAAATAGAGTTAGCACCTTGTGTAACCGCTGTTGAAAACGAGCTTACATTAGTTTGTGGCTTATATTGGCCTGTTTGGTCTCTAAACGAATACACAGACACAGGGATACTGCCTACGGGTTTAGGTAAGTTTTTTAAATCACTAAATATTTCTGTTGGTTCAAGTGTTGTAGCAACTTGTTGTGAAGGCGGAATTAAATTACTCATGCCAGCACAACCGGTTAAGCTTAAAAGCGTTAGGGTTATTATTAGTTTATGCATTATCCGAACCTCGGTACTTCAATGATCACCACTGAGTCATCTAATATATTGGTTATTTTTACTGTTATAGTATCTGTTGTGCTGGTTATTACTTCTATTTGATAGTCTCCACTCATAAATATTGAGTCTTGATCAAAAATACTGTTTTCAACATCTTCCCCAAATGCCATATCAGTAATTTCACGTACCATTTGGTTTAAGTAAGTGCGCTCGAGCGTTTCCTGAAACTGCTCTGCATAGCCTTTTTCAACAGTTGGGGCTTTGTGCTTGTTTTGCGCTTGTGCTTTACTAAGCAGCATTGTGGCATTGAGTGGGTTACCACCAAAGCTTGGGTTGATTGGGGTATAAATTATTTCAGTTGCCGAGGCTGAAAAACTAAGTGTTGTTATTATTATAAGTGCTATTTTTTTCATTTTACCATCCATTTACTGCCATGTCGGGTGACGATGTTGTCATATTTGAGCGTGCCATCGCTTCTATTACAGTGTAAACAGCTTGCTCAACGCGTTCGTCGAGGGGCGCTAATCTACGTCCTAAATAGGTTACATATACGAGTTCATTATTCATAATTAGCGAAAGCTTTGTGCCCGCTTTTGGTATTACCGTTTCTTTTATTTCTATATTAAAACCAGCAGTGGAGGGGAGGTCTCGCCAATAATTCGAAAATTCGTAATAAAATTGATGGCCAAAACGGCTAATGCTTCTATCAAGCAGTAAGCCATCTATTTCCAGTTCTTGCTCGGCAGCACTGAGCGAAGAAAAAAGAAGTAAAAAGCTAAGTAGGAAGTAACGTAAGTGAATATTTATTTTCATAATAAAATGGGGAGGGCTAACCTCCCCACCTCAATAATTACATTTGTGTAATTGTTGCAGTGTTGCCATCACCAATTTGTGTAACAGAAACCGTGCTGTCGTAGCCAATAACTGAACCTTCCACAAGGTTGTCGTTACCTACCTGAGTGACTGTAAATGACACGTTTTCACCGCCCACTAAAAAGGCTGACTGACCAACGCCACCTACCCAGTTACCTTCACCTTCTTGAGAAATATCAATACTATGGCTACTGCCTTCAACCATCATATCAACTAGGTTTAACATACCATCTTGCGCAATATCGATTTGGTTATCGTTGCTATCTAAAATACCCGCAAGTGTTACAACCGCTTCGTTTTGAGTACCCGTTTGTGAAATATCAATATCGTTATCGTTTGATGTAAGCGATACATCAGGATACGACGATTGCACCAGCATGGTATTTTCATCACCAGATTGAACTAAATCAACATCGTTACCTGTGCCGTTAAAATTAGCAAGGTGAACCGAGTTTAAGTCGCCAACTTGAGTGGTTGAAAACTCATTATCAGAGCCAATTACACCCATGTAAGATTCGTTCAAATCACCTGTTTGTAGTGAAGTTAGCTCATTATTGCCACCAATTAAATCGGCTGTCATTAAGTTTTCAGCACCATTTTGCGTCGCTGTTACTTCGTTGTTTGCACCTTCAAATAAGTTTGACTCAATAGTATTAAGCGAACCTTCTTGATCTAAATCTATTTGGTTATCATCACCTACAACAGCTGCAAACGTTACTGCATTTGTTAAGCCATCTTGCTCAACGTCAATCTCATTAGCATCACCAGAGATATCGCTAAATGTTACAGCATTTCGGTCGCCGCTTTGCTCAACATCAAGCTCGTTTTCATTACCTTGTAAGCTACTTACTTTAAAGGTATTCCAAAAGCCATCTTGTTCTAGACTTAAAGTGTTTTCGTCGCCAGTAAGCATAGTGATTTCTGCTTCATGCCATTCACCCTCTTGCAAAGCGCTAATTTCATTTGCATTACCTTGCATATCCATGTTGTAGAACCAGTGGCCGCCGTTGCCTTGCTCTACATCAATAAGGTTGTCATCACCAGTTACAATGTTAATCGTTTCGTTATTTACAAAAAAGCCTTGGCCAAATTGACTAACAAATAACATGTTGTTGTTACCTGTTACCTCGGAGATAAACCCATTAGCAACGCCATCTTGCGAGTACACCTGTATATTGTTATCGCCAGTTGTGGTTACTTCGGCGTAATTACCAAATTGGTTTTGTACAACTTCAGTTTCATTATTGTTACCTGTAGTAATAACAACCATGGTGTTGCTGTCACCCTCTTGATAAAGAAGTGCGTTATTTTCATTTGAAGTCTGACTTAGGGTTAAGCTGTTTTCTAAGTTCTCAGTAGAAACTTGTGTACTTAGCTGTGAGCTTGATATTGATTTATTTTGTGTATCTGCATGTGAAGCAAAGCTAGTACCCACTGCTAATGCAACAGCGCAGCTTAAAAGTGTTTTATTCAACTTCATTATTTATTCTCCTTGAAATAGTAAAATCAAATACCTTAAGTGTTATAAATTTTAATAAGATATTTTCGCTCAGCATGCCGTGCTGAAATAATGGTGTGATCCACTCTTTAATTTGATTTTGTAAATCGTTTGTTATTACAAATAAAGAAATTTAATCCTGTCATCTTTATTAAACATAATGCGAATAAACTTTTTTGTAAGAACACCTTCACTGTATTCCTCCTGACAATAGACTTAAATCATCTTTTTTTACCAATTTTATTTTTGTTAAATTTCATGGTTTTATAAAGAAGTATTCATATAGGAACAAAAAAAAAGAAAAACTAGTAAAAATGTTTGGTCCTTAAAAAGGTAAAAACGCGATGAGTTATTTCATAAAAATGGCTGTGTTGCATGTTTTTTTGTTAATCAGTCTGGTTAAAAATGTTGATTTTTAGTTGTTTGTTATTTTTTGGCTTGTGTAAATTCATATTTCTTAGTCTTCTAGTTCTATGCCACGTGATCCTCTTGTATTTGAAGTTGTAAGTAAACTTACTTAGTACCACTAAGTTAAACTAACTATGGATAGAACAATGAAAACAAAATTATCTATTATCACTCTTGCTTTACTTCCTTGCTTAGCTGCTGCAAAACTACCTGATGCAGGTGTTAAACAGCCTGTTGTAGCAAGTAGCGATGCCTTAATTGTTAAATACAAAAAAAATGCATCCGCACAAATGCGTAAACAAGCCCGCTCGTTAGTGAAAGCAAAAATTTCAGATGTAAACGCAGATGAAATTGATGATAACTATAAGTCTTTACTTTCTGGGCGTTTAGCTAAGTTTAAAATTTCAGGCATGAGTACTAAAGAAGCAATCGCTCGATTAAAATCACATCAAGCCATTGAATACGTTGAGCCTGATTATCAAGTAAGTATTGCAGCTACCCCTGATGACCCACGTTTTGACGAGTTATGGGGCTTGAATAACGATGGTCAAACAGGGGGTACTGCCGATGCTGATATTGATGCAGTAGAGGCATGGGATATTTCGACAGGAAGCCGCGATGTTGTAGTAGGTGTAATTGATACAGGTATTGACTATAGTCACAGTGATTTAGCGAGCAATATGTGGGTAAATAGCAGTGAAATACCAGGAGATGGCATCGATAATGACGGTAACGGCTTTGTAGATGACGTGCACGGTATTAATGCAATTACCAACAGTGGTGACCCTATGGATGATGAAGGCCATGGTACTCACGTATCTGGCACCATTGGCGCAAGCGGTAATAATGCAACAGGTGTTGTGGGCGTTAACCACGAAGTATCACTTGTAGGTTGTAAGTTTTTAGATGCTGCAGGTAGTGGTTCAACATCAGACGCTATTAAGTGTATTGACTACATGGTAGGACTTAAAAATGCCGGTGTTAACTTACGCGTATTAAATAATAGCTGGGGCGGTGGTGGTTATAGCCAAGCTCTAGCAGATGCAATTGCATCAAGCGAAGCGGCCGATTTACTGTTTGTAGCCGCAGCGGGTAACGACACAATAGATAACGATGTTAACCCTCATTATCCTTCTAACTACGAAAACGCAAGTGTATTATCGGTTGCAAGTACGGATCAAACCGATAATATTTCATGGTTCTCACATTATGGTTTAACAAGCGTTGATATGGGCGCCCCTGGTAGTGCTATTTTATCGACCACACCAGGTGAGAGCTACGCATCTTATTCTGGCACATCAATGGCGACGCCTCATGTTGCAGGTGCTGCCGCGTTAGTGTTATCTATTAACCCAGAACTAAACACGCAAGAGCTTAAAGAGTTACTAATGAGCTCTGGTGATGCAAATGCGGCACTACAAGGTGTAACGGTGGCAGGTACTCGTCTTAATGTGAATCAAGCACTTATTGATGCAGATCCTACACCTGGCTTTAAAATTTCAGCCAATCCACTTACGCAACAAATTGTAGCGGGACAAGCTACAAATTACACATTTACTATTGGTTCAATTGCCGAGTGGGATGAGGAAGTAACACTTGAACTATCATCAGCATTAGGTGGTGCTTATTTGTCGGCTAGCACGGCGCGCCCTGGTGATGATGTAATGCTTAACGTTGAAACTGACACTGATACACAGTGGGGTGAATACGAGCTAACAGTGACTGCAACAGCGGGTGACATTGTTAAAGAGCAATCAGTTAAGTTAATGGTTCAACCTGTTGGCTTAAACGACTTTACTTACAGCAGTAACGCAAGTGTTGATATTCCTGATAACTCGCCAGTGGGCGCTGTGTCAGTAATTAATGTACCTGATGATTTAACTGTATTTGGTACAACCGCTAATGTTGATATTACGCACACTTACTCAGGCGACTTAGTGGTTAAGTTAGTATCAGCACAAGGTACACAGGTAACACTACAAAGCAATGTAGGCGGCTCAAACGACGACATAGTAAGAAGCTTTACGTCTGAGTCTTTTAACGGTGAAGTGGCAACAGGTGATTGGACGCTACACGTAGAAGATACCGCAGCAGCTGATACAGGTACAATTAATACTTGGTCTCTTACATTAAGCGCTATTGGCGAAGTTAGCCCACAACCACCGCGTGCGGGCTTTGATGCAGAAACACAAGGCTTAACCGTTAACTTTACAGATACAAGTACGGATGCAAATAACGATATTACACAGTGGAGTTGGGATTTTGGTGATGGTGCAACATCATCAGATCAAAACCCAATGCATGTATATGCAGCCTCTGGTAATTACGATGTTGTGCTAAGCGTAACTGACAGCGAAGGCAACACTAATACTTCGACTCAAACGGTTGTAGTAAGTGATGTAGAGCTTGAGCTTACACTTAAACGCGCTAATAAATCTCGCCTTGATACCATGCGTGTAGATTTAAGCTGGGAGCGTGTGGGCGCTGAGTCGTTAAGCGTATACCGTAACGGTGAGCTGGTTGATACCACATCAGACAACGGCCGTTACCGTGATTATGTACGTGGTGCTACATTACCATCGTACGATTACCAATTATGTGTAACTGAAAATGTATGTTCTAACATCATTACAGTGTCATTTAATTAACTACTCCTAAAGTGACCTTAAGCCCAGCACTGCTGGGCTTTTTTTGTTTTACGATAAATCTTATAAGCGCTTAGAGTTTAGTTTGAACGGCTCACATCTAGGCTTTTTTATACCAAACCGCATAATTAAGTGATCTAT
>NZ_PNCU01000004.1:0-74178 GCF_005886915.1 Pseudoalteromonas sp. S3776
TACCAAGTACATCTTATTTACTAAGTACACCTTATTTACCGAGTGCGCCTTGTTTACCGAGTGCGTCTTATGCGCACCCTACAACCTCTTTCACTCAAACATTTAATTACACTCATATACCTTACAGTAGTAATAACTCACTTCCTCCAGTACCTGATCGTCAAGACGGTGATGAACAAATGAATGAAACTAAATGCAATACACTCATAACAAAAGATATGCTATTGAAACAACTATATAACGGGCATAAGCAAAGAAAGCATAGGGAACGAAATGAAAGTACATTTAACTTAACCAAAGCAAACCAGAAAAAACTGACTAACTATGCTAAAGAGCAAAATACCACTGAAAAAAAAGCCCTCAATGAAATAGTCAAAGCAATGTGTGATTAAGTCCTATTACTTTGTATTAGCCTGCTCAATTAGATCACTCCACCAACTCATTATTGGTCTACGTTGTTCAAGGTAATCAGAGCGGTTATATGCCGCTCGTGTTTCGTTTTCATCTGCATGGGCCAAGCAGGCTTCGACTAAAAGGCTGTCATAACCTTTCTCGTGAAGCGCTGTAGATGCAACGGATCGCAAGCCATGGGCTACCAACTTATCTTTGTAACCCAAGCTACGTTTAATGGCTGCATTCACCGTATAGGTGCTTGCATGGCCCTTTTCATTTCGCTCACTTGGGAATACATATTCATGATGGCCGCTGAGTGGTTTCATTTGTTCAAGTATTGCCAAAGTAGCAGACGTTAAAGGTACTCTGTGAGCCCTTCTTCGCTTCATTTCTTCAGCAGGGATCACCCAAACAGCCTCTTCAACATTAATATCTGCCCACTTAGTGCCTGCGGCTTCCTTTGAACGAGTCATCGTGTGCAGTTGCCACAAAATTAAAAGCCTGGTTTTATTTTGGATTGTTTGTGAACTATTCAAAGCAGTCAAAAAATCAGGGAGCTCTTCAGGCTTAATAGTAGCCATATGTTCTACTTTATTTTTAGTAAATACTTTTATGATTTTTGCTAGTGGATTGGCATTGATAAAACCATGATTTACCGAGTAATCCATGATCTGATTTAAGCTTTGGCAAATACGCTTGATTGTGGAGTGTTTACCGTCAGCCTCTAGTGGCCTGAGAATTTCAATGGTATCAATCGCTGTAATGCTTTCTAAAGGCGTGTCTTTCAACTTGGGGA
Organism: Pseudoalteromonas sp. S3776; assembly: GCF_005886915.1. Taxonomy (NCBI): domain Bacteria; kingdom Pseudomonadati; phylum Pseudomonadota; class Gammaproteobacteria; order Alteromonadales; family Pseudoalteromonadaceae; genus Pseudoalteromonas; species Pseudoalteromonas sp. S3776. The sequence continues at coordinate 1,190 of NZ_PNCU01000004.1, forward strand.
AAATATACATCTCAAGCGTTCGCCATTCCCTAGCTGCGTGATGAGCAGTCACAGTAGGCTGTTTTCGTTCAAACCAAAGCTCTGCAGCAGCTAAAAAAGTATTTGCAGCTTTTCGGCTCTCGGCCTGTTTTTTAGCTAGTTCATGTGCCTTTGGATTAATACCTTGAGCCAATAGTTCTTGATACTCAATAGCTTTAGTACGTGCGTTAGCAAGCGGTAGTGCAGGATAAAGCCCAAGGGGTAATTTATTAAATTTATCACTTATTGGATCTTTAAACTTAAACTGCCAAGACTTAGTGCCACTAGGTAAAACACGCAGTTGAAGACCACCACCGTCAGAAAGCGTTTGCTCTTTGCCTGTACTAGTAATTGATTTTATTTTCTTATCCGTTAGACGTACTACAGGCCTAGCCATAACAAGCTCCATGATGATGATTAAAACTAGTATATATAAAATACAACCTCATGGGTACTAACGTGGGTACTAAAAATAGTAGAAGTAACCAGACAAGACTGGACAAACCCGGAATAAAAACAGGCTAAGTTAATGTTTTCATTGGGATAAAAGCATCACTACGGAGAGGTGTGGAAGTTAATGCAAGCGCCCAGGGAACCACTGGATAGCCATTTTTAACTCCTAACATATAATTTGACGCTATTTTAACTGGCAATTCATTTAATTGCGCTATACTGGCGCAAATTTTTTTAGATTAGATATTATGGCTCTTAAATCTACCATTATTAAAGCGCAATTATCGTTAAGCGATATGGACCGCCACGTGTACCAAGATTTTAATTTAACGTTGGCACAGCATCCCTCTGAAACCGAGCAACGCTTGATGATTCGCTTATTAGCCTATGCACTAAATAGTTGTGATGGCTTAGAATTTACCAAAGGCTTAAGTGCCGACGATGAACCTGAGCTTTGGCATGTAAACTACAGTGAAGAAATAGAGCTTTGGATTGAGCTGGGTTTGCCAGATGAAAAGCGCCTTAAAAAAGCCTGTAATAAAGCTAAAAAAGTAGTACTTTATACCTATGGCGAAAACAACCAAGCTATTTGGTGGCAAAAACATCAACCTAAGTTGTACGATTTTAAAAACTTAAGTATTTTTAGCCTTGATTACGCCGCTACTCAAGCACTTGCTGATTTAGCAGACCGCAATATAAAACTTACCATTACCGTTCAAGATGGTGAAGTGTGGGTCAGCTCTGATACGGCTAATATTGAAATAAAACCACAACAGTTAATGTAAATTGTAGGTAAGGGCGTATGAAAATAAACCACGTTATTGTATTACACGGCCTTTATATGTCGGGCTTTGTTATGCGCCCGCTGTGCTCTCGTCTTGAACAGTCTGGCGTTAAAGTACTTAATCTCACTTACAATACGCTCGACCCTAATTTAAGCACCATATTTAAACAAATTGATGAGTTTATTGGTGATGAGCCTTCTGCATTGGTATGCCACTCTATGGGCGGTTTAATTGCGCGCGCTTATTTAGAGGCAGGCTCGCAAGCGAGCCAATGCGTCACTAAAGTAATTACACTCGGCACGCCTCACCAAGGCAGCCACATAGCGAAAAAAATGAAGCAAAAAGGGTTTGAAACCTTTTTAAAAAACAGCGTTGAATTTTTACTCACCAAAAATGGTAATTGGCCGTTTAAGGCCAAGCTTTACAGTATTGCTGGCGATTTGCCCATTGGCTTAATGCCGTTAATTGTAAAAGGCAGCCAATCAGACGGCACTGTACTACTTGATGAAACCAAGCTTAAAGGCATGGCTGAGCATAAAGTATTTCATTTAAGCCACACCAGTATGATTTACTCTCGCCAAGTGCTTGAATACATTATTAAGTGCCTTAACGAAGCAGCCTAGCCTTCTCCCGCTTCTGCTATTTTATAACTGATTAAAAATATCACCCCTAAAATAAGTGGCATTGGCGCGGCAATGTAACCAAACGTGTCAGCATTAGCAAAGCTTGCGCCAGCCAAGTGCGCCACCAGCCCTAACACAAAGGCTATAACGGCTATACCTACCACTATTAATTCTGCTTTATTTTGTTTTACTGTTTTTGCATCCATAATTGCTCTCCAATAAATTTAAAATATTTATATAGCTCGAGAGAATTATGCGCTACAGCCACAGGCATTTACTGATTTAGATCAATACATCAAATAGCCAATATTCAACCTTGTAGAAAACTTGTTTTAGATCATAATTTATCCATGTTTTGTCTTTATTTTATTGTTAAGGGGTAGAATTTTAATAAATTCGTCCCATCTATATTGTATGCGTCATTTGTTGTGCTTTACGTTACTAATAGTTAAGACCTATTACACCGAGTGGTTTAAACGATTTTACTAATTAATAGCACTAAGCAATAATGATCATCAGTTCATAAATAAACGGTTCATCAAGGAGCAAGGTATGTCACAGGTAAATGCAATTGGTTTAAACAGCGCAAAAAGCGAAGGCATTGTTAAGTCACTCAATACATTATTGAGCAGCTACCAAATTCAATACATGAATGCGCGCGGTTTTCATTGGAATATTAAAGGCCGTAACTTTTTTGAATTACATATTAAATTTGAAGAGATTTACAACCTTCTGCTTGAAAAAGTAGATGAAATTGCTGAACGTATTTTAACGTTAGACGGCGCACCATTACATGCGTTTTCAGATTACTTAGAAGTAAGTGAAATTAAAGAAGCTAAAAACATTAGCGATGGTACCGCAGCCGTAGAAAACCTATTAGCTGGCTACAGCACACTAATTAAAATGCAACGTGAAGTACTTACTCAAGCAGGTGATGCAGATGATGAAGGTACAGCGTCATTAATGGGTGATTATATTTCAGAGCAAGAAAAGCTAGTATGGATGTTAAAAGCGTACTTAGACTAGACCAAAAAAAAAGCCCTCAAAAGGCGAGGGCTACAAATAGGGAGAATCGTAAATTTCTTTGCGATTCAAATACTATAGTAGCCTCCCCTACTGACTAAACAACGCCACTGTTACCAGTGGCGTTGTTTTTGGTTTAAGCGGTACGTAAACCATTTTAAAGTAATCCAGCCCACCCTTATCGCACTTGCATTAAAAAGCCCCAGCAATGGCTGAGGCTTTTGTTAACAGTATTAAAGGTTAAAATTTACTTCTAAAACCAATGTAGAAGGTTTGTCCGATTGGGTCATATGTACCTGCGTCGGTTTCAGTACCTGTGCTTGAGCCACTTACACCTGACAGTATACGTGGAGGCTCCTTATCAAATAAGTTGTTAGCACCGGCGTATAGCTCTACCGCGTCACTTATATGGTAGCTTGCTTGTACATCGTGGTAGGTTACTGAGCCAATACCCACACCACCAGCAGGAATACCAAAGCCACTTAAGAATTGATCATCAAAGTCAGCAGCCCCTATGTAAGTCATGCTCCAGTTAAAGTCAAAGTCATCAAGCTTATAGCCTAAGTTCCAGTTAGCTTTGTGTTCAGATGCGCCAATTTCACCAGCAAATTCATCTTTATCTGCACCAGGTAACGGAATGGTGTAACCATCAATCAAGTAAGTGTATGCAAGGCGAGTTCTAAATGCGCCTGGGCCAATATCGGCAGAGTAAGTAAGTGTTAAATCCACACCCTCTGTACCTAAACCACCACTATTTGATACACCGCTATCGATAAACTCAAGCGAGCCTGCACTGTTATTACCTGATGGACCGCTTCGACGGGTTATAAAGCTACAGAAACTATCATCGCCACCACCGTAACACTGGTCTAAAATAAACTGACGTGGTGTAGATACAATCGCATCCGTGATTTCTATGTCAAAATAATCTAGGGTAACGTCAAGGCCTGAAATTAACTCCTCTGGAGTAAATACCACACCCACAGTCACTGAGTCACCAACCTCTTCTTTTAAGTCTGGGTTACCACGGTTAAAACCACTAATGCCCTGTAAATCAGATTGATTAAGGGTAAACTCCCCGTTTGATGCAATATTATTTGCAACACCCACATCAACACGACATGCATCACCAACAGCGCCACCGCCGCTGTTTGTAACACCTATACATGGATCATTTAAACCACTTGGAAAGGTTTGCGAAGGCGGTGAAAACAACTCATCAATATTAGGCGCACGTGTAGAACGAGCGCGGGTAGCACGAAGGCGTAAGCTATCCATTACTTCCCAATCAACACCTACGTTCCAGCTTTCTGTGTTACCCACTGTTGAGTAGTCAGATAAACGCACTGCTGCGTTCATTGTTACGGCATCCAACACTGGGATATTCGCCTCAACATAGTATTCAGTTACATCAAAAGAGCCTTCGGTTGCAGGGATTGCATTACCGGCATTTAAGCCTGCTTGCTGTAGAGCATCAAATTCACTGCGAGAAAACTCTTCGCGGTACTCAAAACCAGCTGCTATACCTACCATACCTGCAGGCAGCTCAAATAAATCACCTGAAACGTTACCGCCAATAATTTCTTGTTCTACCGATGTAGAAAGCGTGCTTGGTGCACTTACAAAATCAATTGCACCTTGCGATAGTGAATTAAATCCGTAAATGTTCACTGGCGCACAATTAAAGCCACGCGCCGTTGCATCAATACAAATCGCTTCGTCGGTAATGCCGTCACCATCTAAGTCTTGGCTATCAATGACGGCCTCTAAACCTTGGCGAAAGCTTTGTACATTTACTAAGCCACCAGAGACTTGCGACTCTTTCGTTTTACCGTACACATAATAGGTATCGTAAAACCAGTTGTCGTTAATTTCACCCTGAAAGCCCACCGCTAAGCGGAATGTATCACGCTCTGCACGAGCACCACGGTTACCTACATCACTTAAACGTTTTGCAAAGAAGATATCACGCGCACCATCACCATCAGTGTCTGTTGCTGCATTGTAGATATCATCTGGTACAAAAGCGTTTCTGAGCATTTCACCATTTACATCAAATTCAATAGGCACACGACCATTAGCATAAATGTCATCTGATGCGAACGGGAAAGGCTCTAATTCTGAAATAGTGGTACTAGAAGCGTACGTCCCTTCAAAAAAGAAACTGTGTTTATCAGTAAGCTCATAACTACCATTTGAGGCGAACAGGTAGCGCTCTGTAGGTATAGCGATAGTACGTACACCACTTCGGTTAAAGCCGTTAGCATCTATACCGTCACCGCCATTGGTGCTAAACGAGTCTTGCAAGTTGTTGTTTGGGTCATAAGTAAAGCGTGTATCGCCTGCATCAAAACGCCCTTGCGGAGGAAATGATGAGAAAAACGGATTTACAGCTTCAAAAATAGAACCTGGATTTGCCGCCGGATCGTCTTCAAAATAAATACCTGAAAACTGGTCTACTGCAGAGCGCTCACGGTCGCGTGAAAACACAGCGCCTTGGTCTGAGTAGCCTAAGTGGAACATGGCTTGACCTTTGCCATCACCTGTAGTTAAACCCGAAGTAAAAGAAAACTGGCGCGATTCATCATCGCCCTCGCTTGATTCGCCGTACTGGCCTTCAAACTCTACGCCTTCAAAGTCATCTTTGAGTACAAAGTTAACTACACCCGCAACCGCATCAGAGCCATATACTGATGAGGCACCACCAGTCATAATTTCCACACGTTCAATAAATTGGCTAGGTATAGTATTTAAATCAACTGCCGAGCTACCTGGCACACCCGATACATAACGGCGACCATTAACAAGTACTAAAGTACGATTTGAACCTAAGTTACGCAAATCAACAGTAGCTACACCCGCGCTTGCCGTTGAAAAGTTAGAGTTAGTACGGCTAATAGCCGGAGAGCCAAATGCCGGGTTTTCTAGCAATAGGTTTTGAATATTTAAAGAGCCTGATGCATCAATTGCCTCGCCACTTACAACCTGTATAGGTGCTGATGACATTGCCTCTGCTGAACGAATACGAGAACCCGTTACTTGCACGCGTTCTATTTTTTCAAGTTCGTCTTCTTCTGCAGCTACACCTTGAAAAGAGAAGCCAGCTAGCACTGTCGCACTAAGCGCTAAAGACAAAGAAGATCGTTTAAATGTACGACAACCTGAGTTATTTATTTTTTTCATACTATAATGTCCCTGAATTGTTATTTTTGTAACTAGCTAGTTACAAACAATTAAACATTAAGTGGAATAATTTTAAGACACTATGTGCATTATTTAACTGGCGTTTAGTTTGGTATAAGCAGCAGGATTTATGGGATGAAGGCGTTTATCCCAAATTGTTATAGATTAGATTGAATTTTTTTAACATTTTTTTATTAAATACACGGTCTTTATAACTACACACTTTAGAGATGGAATTTTCTATGATTACTTACTTTCATGCACTAATCAGAGTTAACACGAGCAAACTTGCAACATTCTTAGCTCAACAAGTACAAGCTCACCGCCATTTTGACTCGCAAACGCAACTACCCGAGCAGCGTTTAGATCAAATAGATACCACTCGTTTTAATGTGCTTTTTTACGAATTATCTAATTTAAATGATCCCACTCAGATAGTGCACCTAACTGAACTGACTAAAACAATGAAAGTGGTCATAATTGCTAGGTCGGCTGAGTTTGCTAATTTTGCGTTTGAAGTCGGCGCAGTCGATTTTTTAACGACCGATGTAACCACCTCTAGGCTTGAAAAATGTTTCGAGAAGCTTATTCATTTATGTCCATTAGCTACACAAGCAGAGCGCCTGTTAAAAACAGCACATGAAAACGAGCAACCTATTGCTGCACATATTGTTGTTAAAGATGTAGGAAAAGTACGTTTAATAGATATTAACGATATTGTATGGATAAACGGCGCGGGTAATTATGTAGAACTACATTTTAATGGCAGCAGCGCCCCTGTTTTACATCGTGAAACAATGAAAAACATTGAACAACAGCTAGAGCCTGAAGGTTTTATACGCATTCACCGCTCCACGCTTGTTAGAAAACATGCCATTAAGGAGCTTATGCCAACAGATAGCGGCGACTATAAAGTTAAGCTTAAAAACAACATCTCATTAAATTTATCAAGAAGATACAAAAACTGCTTAGAGAGCATTATAAGCCCTGTTGCATAGGGCTTATAATGGCTTTTTACCAATAGTTTTTTATGTATTCATCGTCTGGGTGTTGTTGTAGGTAATTTTCTGAGTCTTTATAAAAATTTACCTCTACATCACTGCTGTTCCAGACTTTTTCAAACATGTTTTTAGCGATAATGTTTGCATACAAGTAATCTACGCGTTCGTAGCCACGCTCTTTAACGCTGGCAAAGTACATCTCTAGCGAGTCCATACTATCTACCGTTATTAACTCAAACTCTTCTAAGTTAACTACAACAAACTTTACTGCGCCTTTAGGGTGCATACTTAATTCGTTAACCACACCATTGGTTAGTAAATTAATTCCTTCGTTATTAAAACTACCAAATAGCTTTAAATACATAGTGGGTGGCTGAGAGCAAATCTGAAACTCTCCGTGTGCTCCAAACATAAATAACCTTATATTTATCAGTGCTTCATTAAAGCTTAATACATTTTGCGTATTTTGCAGCTAATTTATTAGTGCAATAAAAAAGGCCATTTCGAGCGCTTTTTCCTCTAAACTTTTAAAGCGGCCTGATGCGCCGCCATGGCCGGCATCCATATCCGTTTTAAAAACCAATATGTTATTATCCGTTTTTAGCTCTCGCATTTTCGCCACCCATTTCATAGGCTCCCAATATTGTACTTGAGAGTCGTGCAGGCCTGTGGTCACTAAAATATGCGGGTAGTCTTTGGCGCTGATATTATCGTATGGTGAGTACTTAGCTATAACATCATAAAAATATTCATCGTTTGGGTTGCCCCATTCATCATACTCGTTAGTGGTAAGTGGAATACTTTCATCTAACATGGTGGTTAACACATCTAAAAATGGCACATGGCACCCTACACCTAAATAAAGCGCTGGCGCTTGGTTTAAAACAGCCCCCATCAATAAGCCTCCTGCACTGCCGCCAGAGGCAAACACTTTGTTTTTATCACCGTAGCCTTGCTCAACAAGAGCCTTTGTAATATCAATAAAGTCGTTAAAACTATTTTGTTTATGCTCTTTTTTACCTTGCTCGTACCAGTGGCGTCCTAGCATTTCGGAGCCTCTAACATGTGCAATTGCATACACAAATCCGCGGTCTAGCAAACTCAATGAAGTACTCGAGAAACTCGGATCTATCGTGTAACCATATGCACCATAGCCGTATTGAAACAGCGGGTTAGTGCCATCTTTGGTAAAGGTGTCTTTTCTATAAACTAACGAAACAGGTACTTGCACGCCATCGCGTGCTGTCACAAGTAAGCGCTCAGAGGCGTAAAGTTCACTATTAAACCCACCCAGTACTTGCTGCTGTTTAAGTAATGTTTTTTCACCCGAGGCTAAATCAACATTGTACAACGTTCCTGGCGTGGTGAGGCTTGAATAATAAATACGTACCGAGCGCGCCTGGGGCTCGGGGTTCATCGCTACAGCGGCATAGTAGCACGGGTCGCTAAATTCAAGCGCCATGCGTGCTTGGGCTTTATTAATCACAACAAAGCGAGCTTGGCCTTGTTCGCGCTCAGTTAATACTAAAAAGTCATCAAATATTTCTACGCCTTCCAACAACACATGCTCGCGGTGCGCGGTGTGCTCTTGCCACTGCGTTTTATCTGCGATTGTTTCGCTTGTTGCCGTCATCAGTCTAAAGTTTTTAGCTTGCCAGTTGGTTACTATATAGAAAGTGTCGCCATGTTTATCAATATCAAACTCATGACCTTCCTCACGCCCCAGCAAAGGGTAAAACTCTCCTTGCGGGTTATTGGCATCAAGCACCCACGTATCATTTGTTTCGGTGGTGGCTAAATCAATAATAATTAAGCTCTCATCGCGGCTTTTACCCAAGCCCATAAAAAAGCTTTTATCGTGCTCTTCGTACACCATGACATCTTGGCTTTGCGCTGTGCCTAACTCGTGCCTAAACACCTGAAAACCCAGTAACGTTTGTAGGTCTTTTTTAACGTAAAATACGGTTTTATTGTCGTTAGCCCAAACAATTTGCCCTTCGGTATTTTCTAAAACATCGCTGAGCATTTCACCGGTTTGCAAATTTTTAAAATGTACGCTGTAAATTCTACGCCCTTCGGTATCTTCACTGTAGGCCATTAATTGCTCGCATGGGCTTAGCGCTACTTCACCTAGTTCATAAAATTCATGGTTTTGGGCTAAAACATTTACATCAAGTAGTAACTGCTTGTTATCAGTATTAATGCTCGTGCTTCTGTAATGGCGTGAATACTCATCATCGCCCCGAACCTCTGAGTGATACCAGTACTGACCATCTTTTACCGGTACCGTGTTGTCATTTTTTACGATGCGCCCTTTTAGTTCTTCAAAAATACTGTTTTGTAGCGGTTTTATCGCGGCTAGTTGCTCATCGCAATATGCATTTTCGGCTGCTAAATGGGCGAGTATTTCTTCGTTTTCGCGCTCATCATCACGCATCCAGTAGTAGTTATCGGTGCGCATTTTATTGTGCATAGTTAATTGATGGGGCTGCTTTTTAGCAACAGGAAAACGAGCTAATGATTGAGAAGAAAATTCACTTAATGACACAACAAAACCGTATAAAAAATAACAATGCGGGCAGTTTATCATAAAAATAAAAAAGCCCACTCATAGTGAGTGGGCTTGAGGTATAAGTCCAAATTTTAAAATTACTGCAATTTTATTCTTGTCATTACACCCATGGGAAGTTGGTTTTTATTTTAAAAGCGCTAAGAAACCTTAGTCCACGCCATCGCCCAGCTTTTTCCCACTCCGGGTTCAAAGCTTGGGTCTTTATCATTATTGGTTCTGCAAAACTGGCTAAATGGCCATGCCTTACACTGGTATATGTAACCTGTTTTAAGTTGTAGTACCTTAGTGCCCGCATTGTAATTTTCGCTACACTGAGGGTATACGTAATCATAATCTTGGTCGTTGTATTGTATTAAGTTGTCACACTTTGCTACACAATGAAACTCAACCTGTGCTTTATTAATACCGCTACTTTCTAGGGCAAATATTTCGTTATTTCGATAAGCTACAACCAAACCTTGCTTGGTCATTCTACCTGCACTTACTAAAGGGACATGCACGTTTATATATTCAGCAACTAAACGTGGCCAAGCATGGGGCTCACCTTGTTCCAAAGAGGTAATTTTATAATCAAACGATAAATCAACGAGCTCTCCTTGCATGTCTGAAAAGGTTACACTAATCACATCTCCAATGAATAATTGGGTATGATGATTTAAACAACCTATAGTTGACCATTTTCCACAGGCCAACGACGTATGCATAAACACAGTAACACCTTAAGAGTCACAAAATTTTATCCATTTCATATGGATACACAAAAACGACACACAGAGCAAGCGATACCGTACAATAATCACCCAGCAGCCCCGCTATCATAGTTTAAACCTTAGACCGGAAACTTTGCGTCTTAGCCTTTCGACTAATTTGCCAACAGAAAAATGATTATAAAACGGGCGCATGGCTTATTCAAACAAAAGAATGTAACCGAGATTTTTATGCAATCCTTAATAATTAAAAAGCCAACTCGCTAGAGTTGGCTTTAAGTGGTTTAAGATGTTTGATTTATAGGCGCTTTTCGCCTAAAAACTTTTCGAAAAACCATTTTAAACACGTTACCAATATCACCTAAAATTATGTATAAACATGGCACCAATATAAGCGTAATAAGTGTTGCAAACATCACAGCAAAGCCAAGCGCTACAGCCATAGGGATTACAAACTTAGCTTGTAAGCTGGTTTCAAACATTATGGGCAACACACCTGCAAAGGTGGTAATTGAGGTGAGTAATATTGCCCTAAAGCGTGCACAACCTGCTTCTATTACCGCGTTTTTAACGCTTACACCCTCACGGCGTACTTGGTTTACGTAATCGGTCATTACCAGCGAGTCGTTTATTACTACGCCGGCCGCGGCGATTAAACCAAAGCCCGACATTAAGCTAATGTCTAAATCAAACCAAAAGTGACCCCAAATAGCCCCCGTTAAACTAAACGGAATAACCGACATAACAATAAGCGGCTGGGCGTAACTTTTAAGTGGTACGGCAAGTAATATGTAAACTAAAATCATGCCGCCTACAAAAAACAGAAACTGCTCATTAGCTTGCGCTTGTTGCTCTTCTATTGCACCACCTAACTCTGATTTAACGCTTGGGTATTCCTCTTTAAGTTGTGGCAATAAGTTTTCTTTTACTTGCGAAACCACTTCGCCTGGCTCTATAACTTCTTCATCAATACTGCCGTATACATACACCGTACGATAACCGCCCTCACGGCGAATATAGCTAATCCCTGGCGTTTCGGTTAGCTCAACTACATCACCTAAAAGTACTTCACGCCCTTGCGGTGTAGTAACTACTGTGTGTTTTAGCGATGAAAACGCTTCGCGAGTCAGTTTAGGGTAACGTACCATTACTCTTACTTCTTCGCCGTTACGTATTACACGCTGCGCTTCGCCACCATAAAAACTGGCGCCTACTTGGTTTGCAATGTTAGCAAGGTCGAGTCCTAAATCGTAAGCGACAGGTTTTAAGCTCATTTGCACTTCTTTGCTAGCAGGGTCAATGGTCGAGCTTATATCAAACAAGCCTTTTTGTTGCTGCAGTAGCTGAATAAAACGACGGCCTGCGGCATTAAGCGTATCTATATCAGAGCCAAATAGTAAATAACCAAACTCACCTTCTCCGGTGCCGCCACCGCCGCCAACATCATCTTCAATAGTGAGTGATTTAATACCAGCAATGGTTGGCATGGCTTCTCGCCAGCGGCGCGAAAGTTCAAACGCGTTATAAGGGCGTAATTCTTCATCAACTAACGGCGCAAGTAACTGAGACTCGGTTCTGCCTTGATTAAACACCAGTACATCACGAATTATTTTTTGGCCAAATTCACGCTCTGTTTCTTCATCAACTCGCAACACCATGGCTTCTACTTCACGAATAGCTGCAATAGTTTGTAAGTCAGACACATTGTCGTTCATTTCTATATGAATTTGCGGAAAATCATGTGGCACTTTTGGAGTAGGTACAGTGCGTACTTTATTTGATGTGATAAGCGCAATGCTTATAAAAAACATAGCAATAAAGCCAAACAATACCGTCCAGCGCCAGTCTACACAGCGGGATATAAAACGCTTATAAGGGCCATTTACAAAACCAAAAAAGCGCGTATTAAACCTATCGCGCCAGCCACCTTTTTTAATAGGTGAAAAGTGCGTGTGGGCAATATGCGCCGGTAAAATAAGTTTTGACTCAACTAAGCTAAATACTAAACACAGTATTACTACTACAGCAATCGCGTAAAAGAAGGCACTTTCTGGCCCACTCGATAGTGTAAATGGGGCAAAGACTGCAATGGTTGTTAATACACCAAATGTAGCAGGGGTTGCTACACGGTTTGCACCACGAACGACGTTTTCAACTCCGCCTCCGCTTTTTTCTACCTCAGTATAAGCGGCTTCTCCTATTACTATGGCATCATCAACCACAATCCCGAGCACCATAATAAATGCAAACAACGAAATTATATTAATGCTTATACCAAATAACGGCATTAGCATCATTGCCCCTAAAAAGCACACCGGTAAGCCAATCATTACCCAAAGCGCTAATTTAAAGCGCAAGAATAACGAAAGCATAATAGCGACTAATATTGCCCCTTGAAACAAGTTAGCTTTCATCATATCAAGGCGCGCATTTAGGTAGTACGTCATGTCCATTAATGGCTCTAACCTAACACCCGGTGGTAGCTGGGTATTCTTTTGCTCAATATATGCTTTAACCGACTCGGCAACCGGAATCATGTTTTGATCTTGCGTAGCCTTTACCGACATATACACTGCGTTTTCGCCGTTAAATTTAAAGTAGCGCTCGCCTTCGGTAAATTGGTCTTTGATAACGGCAACGTCTTGAAGCAACACTTTAGCGCCGTATTCGCCTATTTTTACCGGTATTTGCCTAAACTCATCACCAGAGTAATACTGGTTTTCAACCCGAACAGAAATAACCCCCGCATCGGTTGTTAGTTGCCCCGCCGAAAAGTTAGCAGAATAACTGCGCACCGCGTTCATTACATCGCTTAGGGTTAAATTGTATTGGCGTAACGTGTCAGGGTCGATTTCGATGGCAATTTCATCAAGCGGCACATCGTTTTCTACCAACGATACGTTAGATAGCTGTAATAGCTCATCTTCAATTTGATTAGCAATTGGTTTGAGTTCTGTCAGCGGCAAGTCGGCAACCAAGGTCATCCCTATAACATCTTGCCTAAACTCAATCTGACTTATGGTGACCGGTTCCATACCCGCAGGAAAGGTTGCAATACCATCAACACGCAGCTTTACCTTATCAAGTACATCGGTAAGCTCTGCATCGGTGTTAATTTCAAGGCTTGCTCTACCGCCATTTCTAAAGGCGCGGTACACGCCCTTTTTAATTTCGGTCACATCCTTTAGTGATTCTTCAATTTTTATAAGAATGCTTTCTTCAATTTCTTGTGGTGAGGCACCGGGGTAATTGGCCTCAACATTAATGTAGTTAATTTCTACATTAGGAAACATTTGGCGCTGAATAGTTAAGTAGCTAATAACCCCCATAATGATGATAAAAACCATCATTAGGTTGGCTGCAACAGAGTTTTTAGCAAAATAAGCTATTAACCCTGTTTGTTTTTTTTCAATTGATTCGTTCATTAATTTACACCTTACAACTGTTGCGCATCAGCGCTACTTTCGGTGTTTTTATTAGCGTTACTTGGCTCGCTTATGCCAGCCACTTTAACCTGCATGCCTTTTTGTGGGTACTCAGGTAGCGTGGTAACTAACTTATCATCGGCATTAAGTCCGCTGCTAATATAAAAGTACTCGCCTTCTTCTCTCACTACGGTTACTTTGCGCGGTTCAAGCTCTTGGTTTTCGTTAACTATCCACACCGTTTGGTTATTCACTAATGATTGCGGCAAACGGTAAATATTATTAAGCATGGCACCTGCAAAATTAACCTGCACGTAGCTGCCAAATTTAATAGCCGGTTGCTGTGTTTTTAAGCCGTATGGGTCTTCAATACGTACCACTAAGCTGCTCATGCGCGTCGCGTTATCTACAATACCTAGGTCACGGTCAATCACGCCTTCACGTGTAAAACTGTTTAACCCTTTTTGAATAATAGTGGCCTTAATGCCCTTAATTCGCTCCGGTAAAAATACGCTATCAAATCCAGCAATAGGAATAATAACCTCTGCTGTTTCTATACTATTTAAATCAGCCACCTGTGCGCCCATAGCCACAAACTGACCAACGCCTACATTACGGCTCACTACTAACGCATCGTATGGGGCTTTTATATCGCAGTTTTCTAAATCGCGTTGTGCTCTTTTTAATGCGGCTTGCGCCGACTTAACCGCTGCTTGGGCGCTTAACACCTGCGGTTTGCGTAAAAATAAGTCGGTACGTGCTTTTCCCGGAAAACGTTTTGCTTCGTCTTCGGCTACTTTTGCCTGCGCTTGCTCTTCAATTAAAGCCGCTTTTGCACGCGCTAAATCGGCTTCGGCAACTAAAACGGCTGCTTCGTAGTTGTCTTTTTCAATGCTAATAAGTGTATCGCCACGAGAAACCACACCACCGGCTACAAAGTTAGGGTGCCAGCTAATTACTTCGCCCGACACTTGCGCCGCCAATTGTGTATTTTCTAATGGTTTTATTTCGCCATAGCTGTTTATTATTACTTGATGATTATTAGCTTCTACAGGCTCAACTTGCACGGTGGGGCGTGTATCTACTGCTGTTTTGTTTTGATCTTCTTGTGCAATAGCGTTTATTCCCTTAAAGCCCACTATACCAATGGCTAATGCTACAAATGGGAACACCCATCTCAGTGAATTTGATTGCATATCCTAATTACCTCATATTTCTACTAACACTATAATAACAGAGCGCAATAAAACATTAACCTGACATTTGTAAGCAACTGTTACAAATAAATTTAAAAACTCAGTTAAGGTACGTAGCCGTTTACAAATACCGGTAACTCATCGCATTTATTATATTTTGTTACAAATTTTTACTATTTAAAATCAGTGCATTACAAATTAGAGCTATGATTTCATCGAGAACATGTGCGAACAATTTTTAATTTACGTACAGTCACACTAAATAAATAACAGCGAAAAAGATTATAAAAATGAAATTAACAACCCTTGCGCTAACACTGAGTATAGCGCTAAGCGGTCACGCAGTGGCTGATGATAAAAAAGAAGACAAAAAATCAAAAACCCTGAGCGAAATGGTCGAAGGACAAACCGAATTTTCAGGTATTTTTAATTTATACCAAGACCAAAAAACCGGTGAACACTTAATGGTGATCACCGAATCGCAGCTTAATACCCCTTTTGTATACTTTGCCCATACAGTCGACGGTGTCACTGATGCCGGGCATTATCGCGGCGCGTATAGAGAAACCAAGCTCATTGAGTTTAGAAAATACTTTGACCGCATAGATATAGTGAGCAAAACACCTCGCTATAAATTTGATCAAAACAGCGCCATTGCCAAAGCAAGCAATGCCAATATCAGCGAAGCCGTTTTAGCCAGCATTAAAATAGAAAAAGAAGAAGAAGGTAAAATAGCCTTTAAGGTCAACAAGCTATTTTTAAGTGAAGCGCTACACAAGGTATCGCCAACGCCAAACCCAGCCGATAAAAACGCTAAAAAACGCTTTAAAGTAGGTAAATTAAATACTAAAAAGTCGCGTATTGTTAAGCAGCGCCCCTACCCAAACAACTTAGATATAGTCGTTGATTACGTATTTAGTAATGCCAGCCCCACCGTGCGTGGTACAAGTGCCGTAAGCGACCCGCGCAATATCTCTGTAAAGGTCCAGCACTCTTTTGTGGCATTACCTAAAAATGATTACCAACCACGTAAAGATGATGCGCGCATAGGTTATTTCACCAATCAATTTGATCTAATGACCTCAACCGACTGGGCGCCCTATGACGATGTTATTAAGCGCTGGGATCTACAAAAGAAAAACCCTGATGCTGAACTTTCTGAGCCGGTAAAACCAATTACCTGGTGGATAGAAAACACCACCCCTGTAGAGTGGCGCGACACAATACGCGATGCTGTGCTTACATGGAATAGCTCGTTTGAAAAAGCCGGTTTTAAAAACGCACTCGAAGTAAAAATCCAGCCCGATGACGCAACGTGGGATGCCGGCGATATTAACTACAACGTACTGCGTTGGACTTCATCACCAAAACCGCCATTTGGCGGCTACGGACCGGCTCTTGCCAACCCACTAACAGGTGAAATACTCGGCTCAGACATTATGCTTGAGTTTGTATTTATGAAAAACCGCTGGATTTACGACACGCTATACACCCAAGGCACAATGAGCCACGGCCAACACCTGCCTACACAGGATGAGTTAAATTGCTCACTAGGCCATGAAATTCAACAAAACCTGCTGGTTGCTAAAGGCTTAGCAACAGGTGCCTCGATTGATGACAATGAAATGATTCGCCAAGGTTTAACCCAGTTAATTCTTCATGAAGTGGGTCATACATTAGGCTTAAACCACAATATGAAATCGTCTATTTTGTGGGATGAAAAAGAGGTTCATGACAAAAATAAAACTCAAGGCATAGTAACCGGTTCTGTGATGGATTATGCACCCGCTAACATCGCGCCAATCGGTGTACAGCAAGGTGATATTTTTCAAACTAAGCCGGGTCCTTATGATGATTGGGCTATCAACTATGGCTATAGCAGCGCCTTAGAAGATAAAGCTGCCGAACAAGCACGACTTGAAAACATACTCGCTCGCTCAAGCGAACATGCCCTTGCCTTTGGTAATGATGCCGATGATATGCGTGCCCCGGGCCGCCACATAGACCCCCGTGTAATGATTGGCGACTTATCGTCAAATCCAGCAGCCTATGGCGCCGACCGCATGGCGCTAATTGATAAACTATTTACGGAGCTAAAAGATAAAGCCACAGTAAAAGGTGAGTCTTATCAACAGCTGGTTACCTCGGCTAATAGTTTGTTCGGCCAATACCGTAGACAAGCAGGTATTGTTTCTCGCCAAATAGGTGGCGTATATGTTGAACGTGCAGTAGTAGGTGATACAAATGCAAGTAAGCCGTTTATGCCATTACCGCTTGAGCGCCAAACGCAAGCAATGAACATACTTGCTAAATATGTATTTGCACCTGATGTGCTAATCAGCATGCAGCCTTTATACAACTATTTACAGCAACAACGCCGTGGCTTTAACCATTATGGTAAAAATGAAGACCCTAAAGCGCACAAAATGATTTTAGGCATGCAAAAAACGGTACTTGCGCAATTGCTGCACCCGGCTGTTATGCTACGTATTTCAGACACCGCACTGTATGGTAATGAATATAACCTAACGCAATTTATGGACGACCTAACGGCCAGTATTTTTGTTGATAGCAAAGAGAGCACGTCTATAAGCCGCAATCTACAAATAGAGTATGTAAATCAGCTTATTGCTATTGCAGGCCTAGGCAAAGCAAGTAAACACGATAATTTGGCAAAAACTGCCGCGCTGTACCAGCTAACACAAATAGCTGATACAAGCGTAGGATGGGGAGCCGATACAGCAACTAAAGCCCATAAAAAGTATATTGATCACTTAATTGCTAAAGCGTTAGAAGCTTAATTAACTCAATCAAAAAGGCCACGTAATACGTGGCCTTTTTAGTGCGAATTTATAAATAAATTGTACCTTTTAAATACCGTACAGCGTTACCAGTTAACCTGACCGTATCCTCGCCTACTTCGCATTGTATAAAACCACCACGGCTTGAAGCCTGATACGCGTTTAATTTATTTTTACCTAACTGCTGTGCCCAGTAAGGGGCAAGGCCAGTGTGAATAGAACCCGTAACAAAATCTTCTTCGCCGCCACTTGCAGGCCAAAAATAACGAGACACCATATCGTACTCAGCAGAACTTGATGTGGCGACCACATCAAGTGGGTATAAGGTTTTTAATAAATCAGGCTGAGTAGTTAAATCATGGATTTGTTGCGCATTTTCGTAAATAGCAAAATATGCTTGACGATTTTTTAGCACCTTTATTGGTTGTATAGACAACCCTTTTAACAGCGCTTCGGGTATAGTTTGCACTTCTACTGGCGCCTGTTTAGGAAAGGTCATAGTAAAACTACCATCGCTATTTTTATTTACAACAAGCTCCCCTACAGCCGTGGCGTTAAAGCGCACTTGGCTAAGGTTGTGTTGCTCGCATAAAACATACGCAGCAGCGAGCGTGGCGTGACCGCAAAAATCTATTTCCATTAATGGTGAAAACCAGCGTATTGCAAAACTGCCATCAGCCTGAGGGTAAGTAAACGCAGTTTCAGACACATTATTTTCAGCGCCTATATTAAGCATCAACTCATCGCTAAGCCACGCCTCTAGCGGGATCACAGCTGCGTAATTGCCTTTAAATAAAGAGCTTGTAAATGCATCAATTTGATGGATGGTGAGTTGCATAGGTTGCCCCCTAAATTAGTTAGAGTTTAAACCTGCCACATAGTCATTAAATAATCACTATTAATTTTATAGCTAAGCCATTGCGGGGCGCATTTTATAATATTGCATACACGCAAATTGCACAGCATTTGTAAGCAGCAGCATAACAAACATTAAAATATGTGAGGTGCTGGGCATAGCACTGCTTAGCTCTACAAACAAGCCACAGGTACCTGCTACAAACTGCAAGCTAAAGTAGCGGGCACTTAAATTGCTAATATTGCCACTGCGTAAGGTTTTATACGTTTGCGGCATAACCCTTACTGAGCTCATTACTAGCCCTACGTATGTAAGTGCGTTAAGTACCGATGCTGTTTCGAGGCTTTTATTTAACAGCAATAAAAAAGGTAATAACGAAAAGCCAAGCATAGCCACAAGCTGTATTCGTTCAGCTTTTGCGGCGTTATAGCGGGCAAAGTAATATAAAATTAAGCCACTTAATGCCCCGGTTACAAAAAATGGTAAAGCAATAAAGTAGCGTTCAAAATAAATATTGTAAGTAATAAAGTAGAGGCTTTGCGCTAAACCAAAAGTCATCATTAATAGTGATAACCCCGACACACTGCGATTCTTTCTAATTTTGCTCAATAGCGGTAAAAAGCTAAAAACTAAAATAAAAGCCGACAAAATAGGTAGATAGTGCGCCAAAACAACCTCGCTCGTTACTTAAATGTTAATATAAAACTCGCTAGAAACAATAAATAAACATCTGTTTTTAAATGAGTTTTAAAGTGAGCGCGCATTGTAATGGTGAATATATTTTACTCAACAAATTAGCGTAACCCTATATTAGGCACTGGCAAGATAGCTGTACAAAAACCGTTACTTTAAGTGGACACCAAATCGTACTTGTATATTGGAGGCTGAACACTTTGCACCCTGTCTTAAACAGCTATTGTGTATTTGTCGCACAACTATGAAATGGTACTGATAATTGTTATCATGCGCAGGTCTGTGGCAATTACACAATTATAAACTATGAGAAAAACACTTTTTAAAATTCACAGTTGGGTAGCCCTTATCGCGCTTGTCCCGCTGTTTGTTATTAGTATAACGGGTAGCGTTTTGGTATTTAAAAGCGAGATTGACGGCTTATTAATGCCAGACAGTCACTTTGTTGTACAACAACAAGCCAACCGCTTACCTATGGATGCGCTTATAACAAAAACGCAAAAAGCGTACCCTGAATATGTCGTAGGTAGCTGGGAAATATTTAACGATGATACTGCTGATCGGGTTTATTTAATAAAGCGCGGTACAGAAGACTGGTATAAATTTCATTTAGATCAATACACTGGCAATATTCTTTCAGAGCCAGTGGGTACCAGCCACTACTTTACCGACTGGTTTTTAGATTTACACTACACCTTTTTACTCAATGATTTAAAAAATTTACCAGGGCAAACTGGTACCGTTTTAGGCTTCTTTTTTGCGGTGTTTTTTTTAGTACTAGGTATTACAGGTCTTATTATTTATCGTAAGTTTTGGCAGCGTTTATTTAGCGTACGCTGGCGCGCCACACTGCAAATAGTGCTTAGCGACATCCATAAAATGACCGGTGTAATTGGCTCGCCCATTATTATAATTTTAGCCATCACTGGCGGCTACTTTAACGGCGCTGTGTGGTATCACGAAGTCATTGAACACGCAGAAGAAGAACACTTCGTACTTACTAAAAATTTATACAACGAAGAGATTTCTTTTCAACACGTCCTAGATGACAGCCAAAAGCAAATACCCACATTTAATGGCACATTTTTAGTCATGCCGCTTGAGCCAGACGAAAACATAACGCTATTTGGAGAAGTAGATACCAGTAACCCACTTGCCAGCGAATATGCCAATACCGTTACTTACAACAAGCTAACGGGCGAGCATATGGCAAACTGGGACATCCGCGAAGTGGGTGTAGGTTGGCAAGTAATTGATAGCTTTAGAAAACTTCACTTTGGTTATTTTGCAGGGCTCATTAGTAAAATAATTTGGTGTGTTATTGGTTTAAGCCCTGTTTGGCTTGGTGGTACTGGCTTTTATTTGTGGTTTACTCGCCGTAAGCGCAAAAAGCAGTCTCAAAAAAACCGCTTAAGTAAACATCGCACTGCAAGTGCTTGATTAAAAAACCACCTCACTGTAATGTTAACAATCACAGTGAGGTGATATATGAAATATCTAGTTTTTACTCTTAGCCTTTTTTTAACTGCCTGTAATAGCACGCCGCCTGCAACGCCCATTAAAAAGGTGCAGCTAACACACGTAATTAACCACTCTCTTTACGAGCAAGTTAAAACACCTAACGAGCAGAGCATTTTTAAGCTGCCAAAACCCGAACAAGAAAAGTTTTTAACATACGCGCACAAACACTTAAATGAAGTTCGCGCTGATGAAATTATTTTTAACTACCTAGAAAGCCAACTTACCAACTTTAAGTATCACGGCGATACACTAACATCTAAACAAGTTATTAAACGCGCACAAGGCAACTGTATTAGCTTAGCTGTATTAACCCAAAGCTACGCCACACTTTTAGGCCTCGATACCAGCTTTCAAGAAATGACCAGTGAACCTGTGTATGCCAAAGAAGGTAATTTAGTCTACATCGCCAATCACTTTAGAACCAAAGTGTATGCGCCAGAAGAAGAAATAGATGGTAACTATATTGTATTTATCCGCCCTGGCACGTTAATAGACTACTTTCCCACACGTGGCAGCTTTTATTCCGGTAGTGCGACGTATAACGATTTACTCAGTAAGTTTTATAGTAACTTAGCCGCCGCGGCATTAGCCGAAAACAACCTTAATAAGGCTTACTCTTTAATTATGCAAGCCAACCGCTTTACCCCAAACGATGCAGAGCTTTTTAATATAGCCGGCGTATTGCACCGCCGCGCAGGCGATCTAAAAAGCGCTCACATGATTTATCAAACCGCGCTTGATAGAAACGATATAAGTATAAATTTAATTAATAACTATCGAATATTAGCAAAAGAGCTAGGAGATAAAACACTAGAAAAACGCCTAACAAGCCAGCTTGTTGATAAAGAGAAAGACCCCTACGAGCTACTCGTGATTGCTAAAAATAACTTACATCAGGGCAAGGTCACCCAAGCTAAAAAGCAACTTGAACTCGCCATTGCAAAAGCTCCTTATATATCGAAGCTCTATTTAGAGCTGGCTAAAATTCGCTACCAGCAAGGTAATACAGCGCAAACACAAAGCTTGCTTGAAAAAGCCATCCAGTATGAGCGTAATAAAGAAAGACTAAACGTGTATCAAGCTAAGCTTGCATCGCTAAACAAGCCCAATTAACCACCAATACTTTAAATTAGTTTAAACGCAGCTTTTACTAATGCACTTATTACACAAGTGCATTAGCGTGTTATCGTAATTTACTTAAAGCGAGTAGTAAAAGCTAAACCAGCCGCGCATTTCATCTTCAAAGCTATCGCCTTCTACGCGCGATAACCCCATATTAAAGGTTAAATCGTTCACACCGGCCGGGCCTAATCCAAAGCTAAAATTGCCTTGATACTTTAAACCATAACTTTGTGCGTATACCGCATCATCTACCTGATGCTGTTTGTAATAAAGCCACGGCATGCCTTCTTTAAAGCTAAAACCACCGCCATAACCCATGTAGCGCTCAGCAGTTGTGCTATAAAATGGCAGCTCTGATGACAGCACAAACTCACTATTTTGTTGCTCGCTAATTAGGTTTGAGCTAAATCCGCCTAGCGCTAAACTACTATTATCGCGCTGCTTTTGAGTAAAATTAATATAAAGCGGCACATCAAACGCTTTACCAAATACGTTGGCCGCTAAATCGTAGCCGTCCCAATTAATGTTTTTACTGCTGCCATCGTAATACTGGGCATTAACACTTTGCCCTATAGCAAATGCTTGGCGGTCGTACTGCCAGCTTTGGGTAATGCCTATGCGCGCCCATTTATTATAGTCTTGCTTATAATCGGTATAGTTAAAGGCAAGCTCTGGCGTTAGGCTAAACGCCGCGTATTTAATTGGGTAACTTAAGGCTGCAAAACCACCTCGTGCAGGTACTTCTGCATTTTCGCTCGCTTGGTATTGTTTTGCGGTATTTAAATCATAATCAAATACACTCAATTTAAGCTTAATTGGCAGTGCATTGTATTTTGCTTGGGCGTACCCACCGTGCAAAGCATCATCATTTAAATCAACACTATATCCCGCTTGAAGGTCTAACTGTTTTAGTAAGTCACTGCTTTTAATATTAATATTTAAAGCACTTGTAGCGGCAGAGTAATACTGTGCGCCTAGCGCTAAACTCGCATGCTGATCAAGCACATCGTAGCTGCTTTGTTTACCTACATTGTCGTTATATATTTTTGCTTTAGGCAAAGTGTACTGATCCACCAAAAGCAGTGGCGCACTATTATCCTGTGCCAAATCAGTAATTATTTCGCCCTCTACTGTACTAGGTAATTGCTTTACATTGGGCCCATCAGCAGTAATGGATAAATAAAGTAATGCTCCGTTGCTTGTTTCTAGGGGGTGAGCAACGGCCTCTTGGCCCTGGGTAAGTTTAGTTAATGTATTACTTGCAATATGGTAGCTATAAATATCAGTTGAGCCTTTTAAGCCGGCTACAAAGTAAATTTTTTCACCGTTTTTACTAAAGCTGGGTTGGCTTAGGTATTGATACCCATTGGGCATAGGCACGGCTTGACGTGTATTATTGGCAATATCTTGTATATACAATTGCCAATTCTCATTTAAATTGGCTGATACATAAGCTAATTGGGTTTCATCAGGGCTGAAAGTTGGATAGTCGTAGGCTGTTTTTAAGCTTTTTGAAAACAAAGGGGTAATGGTTTGCGTGGCTAAATCTACTTTTACTAACTCTGAGTAGCCACCGCGTACTTGCTCAGCGTAAAGGGTTTCGCCATTGTTTGTAACAGTAAAACGACGTAAGCCAGCTAGCTTAGTTAACTGCTCAACGTTTCCGGTTTCGGTGTTATAACTAAAAATATCAGACACCTTGTTATAAATACCCGTCTCTTCACGTGTATAAGCATTAAAGTAAAGTGTGTTGTTATTTACCCATTGTGGATTAGCAATGCCCGCTCTGTTTATTTGATTTAATACGTGTTTTTGCTCACGCTTAAATACACTCGGGGGGTTATCGGGTATATCCAATGCATCGTTTTCTAATAGCGCTTTTTGTGCTTTTGTAAATGCTTCCTCTGCTTTTGTATTTTCCTGCGTGCCGTAAATAATAAGCTTGGTTTTTTTATCTTTATCGCGCTCAACAATCGCAAGTTTACTGCCATCTTTTGAAAGCGCAGGGTTGCTTGCATATAAGTTAAGCTTTAACCACAGCTCGCTGTTAAGCGCAGGCTCTAACTGCTCTTTTGCCATAGCTTTATAGGTATATTGTGCAATAAAGCGGCCATATAGCTTAGCGGCACTTTGGCCAAATATCCCAGTAAAAGCCTCGTTAAAATCGCGCTTTTTAACAGCCTGCATGCGCGTCCAAACAGCATCAAGCATTTGCGCTGAATACGTTTGCTCTAGCCAATTTAAAAACCGGCTGCCCATTAAATACGCCATAGAGCCTGCCATAAAACCGCCCTCGGTGGCGCTTAGTTGACTATAGCTAGGCAGTGCCCCCTGCTGAGCAAACTCAATTAGCATTGACTCGGTGTAGTTATCAAATAATCGCCCTCGGCCCGTCATTTTTGACTCAAGCAAGGTTGCATAACCTTCGGCTACCCAGCGCGGCATATCGCTGTAAGTTAAGTCGTAAATATCCCACACGCCCCGTATTTTTTGTTGCCACGTGTTGCGTGTTGGCTGCGCTAAATGCACTAAGTGAATATATTCGTGCAATATAAGTAATTGCTGCCAGCCACTTATGTTAGAAACCACCGTGTCTGATTGTGGGGGCGTGGTAAAAAGGGCCATTAAGGGATTATTAGAAGTAGGTAAAGCAAAGCCGTTGGGCGCATTTAGGGGATCAAACACCACCACATCAACTACTTTATCGAGCGCTCGGTTTTGCTGCTCAAGCACTTTACTGCGCACTATTTCAAGTTCTACCGCTGTCGATTTAGCATAATCGGCATTTTCGGTGCTGTAATGCACATTAAAGTGTTCGGTATGAATAGTTTGCCAATCAGCAGCTAAGGTAGGTGTGGCTAATAACAATGAGGCAGCGATGAGTGATTTTTTCATAATAATCCTTTAAATGATTGATACCACTTAGAGTATTATTAAACCAGCCAACGTTGCAGTAAAAAAATGTAACAAAGCTTATAAAAGTGTATATTTTATAAACTTTTAAATTAAGTAATAGCTTGTCCTAAATAGCGAATTTTTGGCCTTGCTATCAACACGTTTATCCACCCTCAAAATAGATCACTTAATTATGCGGATTAGTGTAAGTCGATTGGTATAACTACATCCAGCTACGCTGCGTTGATTCGGCCTGATAAAGTGTAAAATCAATTATATAATCAGCATCTTGCTGCTTTATATAGGGCATAAATGCAAATCCTGATGCAAGTTGTATATACAGGCTTTTAAGCCCCGCGCGGCGCATAAAGTAGGTACTAATACTGCGTGCACTTTGTGCTTTGTACAACTCAAATACACGGTAATGCACACCTATCATCCCTTTGCGTACCACCATGTAAAAACGGCCGTTGTCTTCATGCAAATAATAGCCATAACGCTGATAAGCAAGCGTTACCAATCCCGCTAAAATAAGTAATACGCCCACGCTAAACCAAAGGTTAAAGTCACCTAAGTAGCACCCTAGCACCACAATAGCGCTTGGAATTAACGCATAAAAGCTCAAGTTTTTATAAAGTAAGGCACGTTCTGCGCCGTTAAATTGCAGTTTTTTGCTATTAAACCACGGGTAAATCCATTGGCATACACTATCTACTTGCTCGCTATTTAAAACGGGTAACACTAAGGTTTGTTTATTTTTTTTAGCAGCCACGCCCGCCGCTATACCGCCGCTACTTGCTTGTAAGCACTCAACGGTAAAACGCTTTAGTAACCGCCCCATTAGGTTTTGTTTTATAACAATCGATTGCACCTTATCCATGCTCATAGACAACTGATGGCGCTCTAATAAGCCAGCAATGCGTTTAAATTTTTGACCTTTAAAGTAAAGCTCAAAATTATAAAAACGAATAAGCGACATGCCTACCGACAGCATCACAGCAATTAAAACAAGCAAAGCAATAAGCGTGATCATGGCAAAGGTTGCTGCACTTGCCAGTAAACCAAGCTCTTGCTGATAAAACCCCTCAACCTTAGCAATAATTTGTTGCTCTAAAAAATCAACCAACACATTTATAAAAGGCGCAATAGCGGCCATGGCTAATATAGCCATGTTTGACATTAAGCCAAATTTAGCAATTTCTTTATTACTGATACGTAAGCTATTTTCTGCTTCAAAATGCTCACTTGAGGTGGTTTGCTCGTCGGGTTGCTGCTGCGCTTTAAAGGCAAAAATTTGTTTACGCATTTGCTGAGCATAGGCTTTGGTAACACCTGGCAATACCGCCTCTTGCGTTACGCTGCCTGCGGCATCAAAAATACAGTTAACTAAATTAACAGGAGTAAAATAAAAGGGCTCAGCAATATTTACATTTTGCACGCGCGAAAACTTGAGTGTTAGGCGCTCTTTTTTGAACACCCCTTTGTTAAGCAAAATTTCGTGATCGTCGCTAATGCAAAACTTAAAATTTATGTAATATAAAATTGAATAGATTAGCAGTGTTACTAGTGCAGTAGCACCAGCTACTTGCGCCCAAAACAGCTTGTTTTCTACTTGTGTAACAAACACCACAAGCATGGGTAGTAGGTTTAAAAGCCCGTCTTTTACAAAGCGCACGCTAAAATACACCACAAAATACACGACCGCCCAAGGCGATACTTTTTGCCAATGTAGTGAGCTACTTTGCTCCTCGCTAATGGTATTACTCATTGGCTAATTCCACCTGCGCGGGTGTGCCGTCTTGGCGATAATTTTGTACAAACTGGCGTATGTTTTTACACTGCTCGTGGGTTAAGCCACTTATTTGTAAATCAGCGCTGACCCCGCCGGCACTAAATAACTTTAGACTGGCTAACTTTAGTTTTCGCTCAATAGGGCCTTGGTGAATTTCCATATGCTGTACACGCGCGAGAGGCAAAATAGTTATTTGCTGCCAAATAACCCCTTTTTTAAACGCAATATCGTGATTGCGCAGTGCAAAGCCCTGCAGCTTAATACTCACGGCGTTATAAAGCATTGAAAGCGAAATTAAAATGGGCACACCTATTAGCAAGTAGGTTTGTGCTTTGTTAGCAAACGCTTCGTTAAAGTAACAAACAGCAAACAATACCGCGCAAAAAGGAATATAAAACGCCAGCCAATTAAGTTGCACGTGTAATAACGCTTTATCGGCTAAGGGATTGAGCTGTATTTCACTGTGCTTTGGTAAATCTATTATTTGCTGATTATTAAACACGTTTATGTACCTTTCCTTTTTACTGGCTGTTAAGCCCAGCTGATTGTAGTAACTAACGTATGGCTTTGCTTAGGCTCAAGTGTCACCTTATCTTCTAACACATTGGCGGCTTCTAAACACACCATGCTTAGGTATTCATCGTCAGCAAAATTAGATAAACGCTTAGACTTTTCTATCCATGGGTTCCACAGCACACACGAGCTTGAGTTTTCGCGGCTTACATTAATAATCCCATCTGGGGTATGAATGTGCTGCTGGACAGCAGCCTGTGTATACACCATATCGGTTTCGCGGGTAAAATTAACTTGTTCGTTTTGAGCAAAAGGCCCTTCGCCAAATTCAATATATTGCGCGCCTTGCAAACCATCAACAACCGTATTTTTAATATCAGAGGTAGGAAAATAAGTATGCAGCGCTTGAGTATAACTAAACGCAGTATTACTTAAGTTAGTTGTGGTTAAACGCACCTGTAACTGCTCGCTCAAAACAAACTCAACCTTTAACGCCGAGTGATGAGGCCAATACGTTGGGTTAACTAATTTCATGGGTAAGTTTAAGCTAATTGTAATGTGCTCATCACTTTCGTGCACTTCGTCAGCTTGCCATAAACTGGTACGTGCAAAGCCATGCGCTGGCCAATCTTGGTTTTCATGGTTACCAAACCAAGGCCAACAAATAGGAATCCCACCGCGAATGTTTACCCCTTCTTGAAACGTCTCGTTGTTAGATACCCAAATAAGTGGCTTGTTATTTTTTGGGATAAACTCGGTAATTTGCCCGCCTTGCAAAAATATTTTTGCATCACACTTTGAGCTCGCTACTTTTATAAACTCTAGACCGGTTTCGCTTTGTTCAATGCTAACTGATGGCGATAATTTCATGTTTTTCCCTACAATACTGATATTAAAGATTTTTAACATGTACATATAAACAATAATGCATGTGTAAAGTATACGCTATACTTACTAGGGCGTGTTGACCTTTATGGATTGAAATTTGTTCATTGGCGATTAATACATACACAGCTAACTTACAAACAATTACTAATTAGCAACAGCTGTTATGAATAATACTAAAGTCTACACCATAAGACTTGCCAATTATTCTCAACATACGTAGTGTGCGCACCACAATGCAAACAATATGCTAATAACATTTAATAAGTTTTAAACAAAGTTATACTATTTTAGTTTCTGCTCAAACTAATAAAAACCAATGAACATGGGCTTAAGCTTAATTTATTATTTGAATTCAATTTATTTGATGTGTAACATTTCGCGATTACGGCACACCTTTGGCCCATCGACGAGATAAGCAAATGCAAAAATATGACGAATTATTAGTTTCTTTACGTAAAGTAATCCGTGCGATTGACTTACATTCTAAGCAGCTAAATAAAACATCAGGTTTAACAGGCCCACAATTGCTTATAATGCAAGAAGTAGCGCACACCGATGGAATAACCGCTAGCCGTATAGCTCAGAATGTTAATTTAAGCCCGGCTACTGTGACTAATATTCTTGATAGAATAGAAAGCAGAAACCTTGTAACACGCGTTCGTAGTCAAATGGATAAACGCCGAGTGAGCTTATACCTCACCGAGCAAGGGAAAGAGTTACTAGAAAAAGCGCCTCAGCCACTGCAAGAACACTTTATTGAAAAGTTTTCTGCACTTGCAGAATGGGAGCAAAGTTTATTGCTTTCATCTATGCAACGCGTTGCAGCAATGATGGATGCTGATAAGTTAGACGCATCACCTCTGTTAGAGGTAGGCGCGTTAACTCAAACACCAAATAAATAAAAAATAAAAAAAATAAATTTAAATTAGTTCTTACATCATTCGTAAGGGGCTTTTGGGCACCTTGAATTTTTTATTTTTTAAACACAATCTGAGCATCAACTATGACTAAACTCTCAAAATTAACACTAGCACTTATGCTTGGTGGTGCAGCAAGCACTTCTCACGCAGCCGAACTTGACACACTGCAAAACCAATTAAAGCAACTTAAACAGCAAATGCAGTTGCTTGAACAGCAGCTCGCTGATGAAAAATCAAAGCAAAGCCAAATCAACAAGCAACACCAACAACAAGTTGCCGAAATCAGTAAAAAAGCCGACAACAAAGAAGTTGTTGTTGCACAAGCTGCGCCTGAGCAAGAAGACGAAGGCATTAAAATTGGCGGTGCCGTACGCTTTAACTACAGCACTAATTCATACGATGAAGACACACAAGACCGTGGCGGCGATTTAGACTTTGAAGTATTTCGCATTAACTTATCAGGCGAAATTAGCGATATTTCTGTAAATGGTGATTTTCGTTTTTACGATTACATGACCATTGTTAAGTATGCATACTTAGGTTACGAATTTACAGATGGCTGGGAAGCGCAAGCCGGTATTGCACCTGTACCGTTTGGTAACGGCCCATACAACTCACACAGCTACTTTTTTAGCACTAACTACTACGTTGGCCTAGAAGACGACTTCGATTTAGGTGTAACAGTAAACCGCAAACTTAAAGACAATTGGAAACTAGATCTGGGCTTTTTCAAAAATGATGAAGTAGGCGGTGTTGATGGCAGCTCTGAAGTTAACGAACGTTACTCTTTCGATATTGTAGGTAGCCGTGCAACAACCGAAGGCACATACGATGCCCCTGGTTCTCGCCTTGGTGAATACAACACCTTTGCTGGTCGTACAGTGTATCAAATTGAGCATGGCGAAAACGCTAAAACAGATGTGGGTATATCACTTTTAAGTGGTGGCCTACATGATGGTAACGACCGCGCTGGTAACTACGGTGCATGGGCGTTCCACGTAAACAGCCAAATTAATAACTGGAATATTCAATTTCAGCACGGCGAATACGACTACGACCTAGACGACAACAGCAACCGTTTTGTAGTTGGCGCATTTGATTACTACGATACCGTATCAAGCGAAGCAACGATGACTAACTTCAACGTAGCATACGACCTATCACTTGATTGGGGCCCAGTAACTGGCGTGCAATTTTATAACGACTACGGCATTATTTACGACAAATCTGACGACAGCGCAAATACGTGGATGAACGTAACCGGTATGAGTGTATCGGCAGGTCCGTTATTTACCTACTTTGACTTTATTCAAGCGCGTAACCAGCCATTCATTGGCGGAACAATTATTGGTGATGGCGACACAGAACGTCGCTTTAACATCAACGTAGGTTACTACTTCTAAATAAGTAAAACATATTTGGTATTTTAAAAGGGCAAACTTAGTTTGCCCTTTTTTGCATTTATAGGGTTAGATTTTACAACGATTTGGCCTACAATCCTAACTAACAACCCTTACTTAAAAGAGCCTAAGTGAATATAAAAGCAGTATTTATTTGTTATAAAAACTTATGGCTTAAAGCGCTTGGTTTATTACTTGTTGCGCTTGGCATTATTGGTATTGTGCTGCCCGTTATGCCTACTACCATTTTTTTTATTCTTGCGCTTACCTGCTTTACTCGCTCATCGCCGGCGCTTGAACATTGGCTGCTTAACCACCCTCGTTACGGCGTTACCTTACAACAATGGCAAACGCATAAAGTAGTGCCAGTTAAAGCAAAATGCTACGCCGCAATTGGTATGTTAATTGGCTTTGTGATTTTGCTTTACTCAAGCGCCCCTGTTTGGGTTATTTACCTTGTTGGCGTAATTGAAATAGCTGTAATGATTTACCTAATTTTAAGGCCCTCGCATCCGCCTAGCGCTAAATAGTCACCCCTTTTGTTTGCACACATCGTTTAGCCAAAAATTTAATGTAAAGTTAAGTAAGTAAATTTGTAATAGTTAATGCAAATGATTATCATATTGTAACTTTAACTTAATTACTGTTT
Organism: Pseudoalteromonas sp. S3776; assembly: GCF_005886915.1. Classification (NCBI taxonomy): domain Bacteria; kingdom Pseudomonadati; phylum Pseudomonadota; class Gammaproteobacteria; order Alteromonadales; family Pseudoalteromonadaceae; genus Pseudoalteromonas; species Pseudoalteromonas sp. S3776. The sequence continues at coordinate 32,226 of NZ_PNCU01000004.1, forward strand.
TTATGGCGTTTATTAATAAGCGTACTTTGTACAGCACAAGCCGTGCACTGCATATTTATATTTCTACAGCTTTGTTTTTTTTGCTTATTTTATTTTGTGTTAGCGGCATTGTGCTTAACCATGTTGATTGGCTTAAAAACGATAAAAATAATGGGCAAGTAACTGCGACTATTCCAGCAAAATTAGTCACAAAAGCGAATGCACAACTAGATTCCCTGCCAACGCTTTATCCAGACATAGAAACGTTTCTTGCTGAGCAATACTCTTTAACCAACGTTAAAAGTATTGAGTGGGAAAAAGAAGACGCACTGGTTATGCTCGATTACCCACTACCCGCAGGTTTTGCTTACGCAGAGCTTGATTTTACAACCGGTGAGCTAAATTTAGATTACCAAACAGGTGGTTTTTTAAGTCTAATTGGCGACTTACATAAAGGTCGCTACACCGGTGAAGTATGGAGCTGGGTTATTGATATTTCAGCAGTATTGATGATTATTTTTTCAATCACTGGGATGATTATTTTATTTCAAAACAGAAAAAAACGCTTAGCAGGAATATGGATAACCGTTTTAGGCATTGCAACGCCTTTGGTTATTTACCTATGTTGGGTGCCACAAATTAAAGGAGTGTCTTAATGTTAAAAGCAAGTACGGTACTAAGCGCAGCATTATTAATGGTTGCCGCATTATTTCAAGCAACTGCGCAGGCGCAAACACCACAGTTAGAGATTGAACTCACCCTACCCGATCTTGATGTACAACCTTACCACCGCCCTTACGTAGCTGTTTGGCTAGAAACGCCAAAGCGTAAACACGTAACTACGCTTGCGCTATGGGTACAAAAAGCAGAATGGTTTAAAGATTTACGCCAATGGTGGCGTAAAGCGGGTAAAACCGACATTAACTTTGACGGTATAAGCGGTGCAACTAAGCGTGCTGGTACTTACACCATTGACTGGCAAGGTAAAGATTTAGACGGCAATGCCGTAAAACCTGGCAAATACCTTTTAAACATTGAAGTTGTACGCGAAGAAGGCGGCCGTGATTACAGCCGTATAGAACTTGATTTATCACAAGCTGGCAAAGTGACCATTGAAGGTAAAAAAGAATTTTCAACCAGTTTTGTCACCGTAAGCACTAAGTAGCTGCTGCTTAATCATTTGAATTTAAGGAAATACAATGAAAATTAATTTATTAAAAACGGCTTTAATTGGCGCACTTAGCTTATCGGCGCTGGTATCTACATCGGCAAACGCGCATAGCCGCTGGTTACTACCATCTCACACGTCACTTTCTGGTGATAAAGCACATTACGTAATGATTGACGCGAGTATTTCTAACGAAATATTTGCACCCGACAAAGCCTATAAGCCAAAAGAAAAAGGCGCAGAGTACGACGACACACTACTAATGGCCCTTGCACCAAACGGTGAAAAAGTATCTGACACCATTCGTGCTTATTACCTAAAGCGTAAAAGCTCAGCAGCGGTAAGCCTAAAAGAAGAAGGCACTTACCACATTGCCATGACGCAAAAACCAATGTACATGACCTTCTACAAAAACGAAGAAGGTAAGCGCAAGCGCGTATTTGGTAAAAAGTCAGATGCTAAGTTACCAAGCAACGCAAAAGATGTAACCACAACTAAGGTTATTTCTACAGTAGATACATTTGTAAGCCGTAACGGTACTTCTAAGCCTGCACAACTAGGTTTAGGCCTTGAGCTTAGCGGCCCAACACATCCAAACGATTTATTTGTTGGCGAGCAAGCACGTTTTCAGTTACTACAAGATGGTAAGCCTGCAGGCTCTGGCATTGAAGTAAGTATTTTAAAAGGTGATACACGCTACCGTAACGAACGTGGCGAAGTAAAGGTAACAACCGACAAAAACGGCATGTTTAGCACAACATGGAAAGAGCCAGGCCTATACCTAATCGAAACCTCTAACAAAGTTAAAGTAAACGAAGAAGGTGTAGACGCAGGACGTTACTCTTTATTTACTACGCTTGAAGTAGCGCCTGAATAATTTTTCACGCAATTTACACAATAAATTAAGGCCAAGTTTTTAACTTGGCCTTTTTTGTTTTTTTAAAAAACCTACAACTTACCTTGAATTTGCAGCCATTCGACACAAGATTGCAACTCGAGCGATCTAAACATCTACAGCGGGCGTAAATTGTCATTTTAGTTGTTAACAACTTAGAATAACTTAGACAGTTTTTATCTTTGCACACAGGTAGCGCCTTCTATATTATGCGCTCCTTTTAAAATCAATAGTCAGCAGCCCTTAAGGGAATCAACATCATGTTAAAGCAATTATCAGCTAAAAAAGTAGCACTTAGTCTGGCCGTTACCTCTGCGCTTGGCGCGTCTTATTCTCCTGCAATTGCCGCAGAACAAGATACTCAAGCACAAGAAAGTATTGAAGTGATTTCGGTTACCGGTACCCGCAGAAGCCTGCGTAGTATTGCCGAAAGTACCGTACCTGTAGATATTATTACCAGCGGCGATATGCAAAGTACGGGTCAGCTAGAAATAAGCCAAGTATTAGCAAACCAAGTGCCTAGTTTTAACTACCCAAGTGCAATACTTGCAGATGGCACCGACCACGCAAAACCTGCTGTACTACGTGGTTTAGCACCCGATCACACTCTAGTACTTATTAATGGTAAACGCCGTCACTCAGGCGCCTTATTAAACCTAGGTGGCACAGTAGGTCGTGGTTCTACAGCGGTTGATTTAAACATGATCCCAACATCAGCCATTAAACGCGTAGAAGTACTACGTGATGGCGCAGCAGCGCAATACGGTTCTGATGCTATTGCCGGTGTAATTAACATTGTACTTAAAGATGCCACCGAAGGCGGCAGCGTAAGCGTAACCTACGGTGAATACGACACGCAAATGGCAGGTGTACCTCAGCTAGAAAGCACTTACGAAGATGCCGATGGCAACCTTGCTTTTAATACTGGTGCTGACCGCGAAGTAAACGACGGCGCAAGCCGTACAATTAGCGCAAACTCGGGTTTTGAGCTTTTAGATAACGGCTTTGTAAACGTATCTATTGAGTATCGTGATAACGACTCTACACAGCGCTCTGGTTTTGACCCGCGCGAGCAATACGACCGCCTAGAAGATGGCAGCCTAGACCCACGCGAATTTACCATCGACCGATACAATCACCGTTTTGGTAAAGCAGACCTTGAAGACTACGCACTGTTTTACAACATGGGTTACGACTTTGATAACGGCTATAACCTGTACTCGTTTGGTAGCTACTCAAAACGTGAAGGCAACTCAGGTGGTTTTTACCGCCGTGCAAAAGACAGCCGCAACGTGTTAGAAGTCTACCCAGACGGCTTTTTACCGCAAATTGAAACCGACGTACAAGATTACTCATTTGCCTTAGGTCTGCAAGGCGAAACAGGCGAATGGACGTGGGATGTAAGTACCAACTACGGCCGTAACGACTTTGGTTTTGGCGTTGTAAATAGTATAAATACATCGCTAGGTGCCGACAGCCCAACCGAATTTGACAACGGCGCACTGGTTTATGACCAATTTTTAGTTAACACCACAGCAAATACCACCTTTGATTTTGGCTTACCTGACGACGTATTTTTTACAGTAGGTGCAGAGTACCGCCACGAAAGCTACAAAATTGAGCAAGGCGAAGAAGCCTCTTACATTACTGCGCTTGATAGCGACGGCAACCCAATCGCAGCCGGTGGCGCACAAGTACTTGCAGGTTTTAGCCCACAAAGCGTCACTGATAGAAGCCGCCATAATGTCGCTTTATTTGTAGAATTTGATACTTACCTAACAGAAGATTGGAACGTAGTTTTAGCCGGGCGTTACGAAGACTACACCGACTTTGGCGATACGTTTACCTCTAAACTTGCGTCGCGTTACAGCATTAACGAAAACCTATCGCTGCGCGGTGCAATCAGCACAGGTTTCCGTGCACCATCACTTGCACAAAGCTCGTACCAACAAATATCTACCGTACTTGAGAACAACCAACCGTTTGAAGTTGGTTTATTCCCAACCGATTCAACAGCAGCGCAAGCACTTGGTGCAGAGCAGTTAGATGCTGAAGAATCAGTCAACGTAACGGCTGGCTTTATGTACACGCAAGGCAGCTTTAGCCTAACTGTAGATGCATACCGCATAGATATTGATGACCGTATTGTATTGTCTGAAAACCTAGAGGGCGATGCTGTAGTAGAAATACTGCAAAATGCCGGTGAGCTAAATACAGAAAGTGTACGTTACTTTACTAACGCCATCGACTCGCGCACGCAAGGTGTTGATATTGTTGCTACCTATAACTTAGATTTAAGCGATTTAGGTGACTTACGCTTAAACTTAGCCGCTAACTTTAACGATACCGAAGTAACACACGTAGACGACAACCCAAGCGAGCTAAACTCACTCGGCGACGACTACGTGGTATTTGCACGCCGTGAAGTAGGCCGCTTTGAAGAAGGCACACCAGATAGCAAATGGAATCTATCAGCAGTGTGGAACTTTAACGAATGGCAAACCACCCTTCGTGCAACGCGCTACGGTGAAGTGGCTGATATTTCAACTACCGCCGATCGCGATGAGTACATAGACCCTAAATGGATCACCGACCTAGAAGTGGCCTACCGCCCAGACGAATACTGGAAATTTGCAGTAGGTGCAAACAACTTGTTCGATCAGTACCCGCAAGCAACGGTAGATAACATTGGTTACTCTGACTTTGGCCAAATATTCCCGTACACGCCATATGCACCGTACGGATTAGACGGGCGTTTCCTATACGGTAATATTACTTACAGCTTTTAATAAATAACCTAAAAGCAAACACTTAAAAAGGATGCCATGTGCATCCTTTTTGCTAACATTTAGTGCTTTTAACCAATCATTAGTAAACCTGCTTTTTAAACACACCTGTCATACCAATAAAATCAATAACTTACAGTTGGTCTCGTTTTTGCTCTACTATGCTTACACAAAACAAGCATAAATAACAAACACAAAGGACTAAACATGAGCTCATCAACTGTATCTAACATTACAAAACCACTTTCACTTATTGGCGGCATTTTATTATTAAGCGGTTGTGTGTTTCATATATCGCCAAGCGTTGCCTCAGTAAAGCAAACTCAACAGCTTTCACTGCCTAGCAATAATTTAGAATACTTAAATATATTGAGCGGTGCAGGCTCTCTTGAAATTAAAGGCTCACCTAATGCCACCAGCATAAATGTTGATGCCACAATTTACACAGCCGACATTGAAGACGAATACACGCTTACCCTTGAGCAAAATGGCAAGCAAGCTACTTTAGTTGCTAACAATAATACTGCCAGCGGTATGCGTTTTTACAGCGGCCAATCTCCACATATAGATGTAGTTGTAACCGTGCCAAATAATTTAATGCTCGATATTGATGATGGCTCTGGCGACATTGTTATAAGCGCAATGCAAAATAACATTAACGTAGAAGATGGCTCTGGCAGTTTATCTATAAACAGCGCTAAAAACCTCACCATTGAAGATGGCTCAGGCGATATAATCCTTGAAAACATCACTGGTAACTTAGAACTTACCGACGGCTCTGGCAGCGTAAATATTAATAACGTAAACGGTAATGCGATCGTTGATGATGGTTCGGGCGATATGCACATTAGCAATGTGCGCGGCTCGTTAAATATTGAAGACGGCTCAGGCAGTATGGCTATTAATAATATTAATGGTGCAGTTGATGTAGACGACAACTCAGGCGATTTAGTTATCGAGCACGTGCAAGCAAGCGTAACCATTGAAGATGGATCGGGCAATATTCGTGTAAACCATGCTAAAGGGCTTACCATTACCGAATCGGGTTCAGGCGATGTCAGTATTGATAACATTAGCGGCCCAGTAAAAGTAGCCGATTAATTTAGCATTTTCAGCCACATGGCCCATTGTATTTTAAAAGCGACTAAGCCATGCTAAAAGCCTTGATGTTATTAGGGTCTTAGGACATACGCGTGTTAGAAATAGCTTTAATTTACTTAGCGGCGGCCATAGTGGCTGTACCTATTGCCAAGCGTGTTGGGCTTGGCTCGGTACTTGGTTATTTGATTGCGGGCATACTTATTGGCCCCTATGCCTTAGGTGTGGTGGGCGATCAAACCGATGTAATGCATTTTGCCGAATTTGGCGTAGTGATGATGCTATTTTTGGTCGGCCTTGAGCTACAACCCTCGCGTTTATGGAAGCTTCGCCATTCAATATTAGGACTTGGCGGCTTACAAGTGGTACTAACCGCCGCAGCTATTTTTGCATTTTGTTATTGGTTTTTTACCATGCATTGGCAAACAGCCCTCGCTATAGGGTTAATGCTGGCGCTCTCATCTACCGCTATTGTGCTGCAAAGCCTTGAAGAAAAAGGCTGGTTAAAGCAAGAAGCCGGGCAAAACGCGTTTTCGGTTTTGCTGTTTCAAGACATCGCCATTATTCCTATTTTAGCGCTCCTGCCACTACTGGCTTTTGCACCGCAAAGTAGCTCAAAAGAAATTAGTGACTCTATTATTGCAGGCTGGCCGGTATGGCAGCAAGTAGGCGTATCGGTAGCGGTTATTGCCGCTATTATTGCTGGCGGTAAATATGTCTCAGCGCCACTATTTAGATACATTGCACAAACCCACATGCGCGAAATATTTACTATTTTTGCACTGTTTTTAGTAGTGGCCATAGCGCTAGTGATGCAAAGTATTGGTTTATCTCCGGCGCTCGGTACATTTTTAGCCGGTGTAGTGCTTGCCGAAAGCGAATTCAGACACGAGCTCGAAGCCGATATAGAACCCTTTAAAGGCCTACTGTTAGGGCTGTTTTTTATCACCGTGGGCGCATCAATAAACTTTGAATTATTAGCTGATGAATTTACTACTGTGATCGCGCTCGTTGCCCTACTCATTGTGGTAAAAGCCTGCATTTTATTTGCCCTTGCCATTACCTTTAATATTAGTAAAAAGCAGCGTTTACTGTTTGCCTTAGCGCTGGCGCAAGGCGGCGAATTTGCCTTTGTACTGCTAAGCGTGACCACCACATTAAGCATTTTAACACCAGAGCAAACAGGGTTAGTGACCTTAGTGGTCGCTGTTTCAATGCTCATTGCCCCGCTGCTATTAATGGTGTACGAGCAAATACAAAAACGCAGCAGCAGTGCTCAGCCTGAGTTTGATAAGCCTGAGCAAATTAGCACAGCAAAACACGTAATTATTGCGGGCTACGGTCGTTTTGGGCAAATTATGGGGCGTTTATTACACGCCCAAGGCTACGACATTACCGTACTTGATCACAGCCCAAGCCAAATAGAACTCCTACGGCGCTTTGGTAATACCGTATTTTATGGTGATGCCGCCCGCCAAGAACTGCTTGAAGCCGCAGGCGCACACACCGCACAAATGCTAGTAGTAGCAATAGACGACCCAGATAAAACCATACAAATAATTAAGCTCGCGCGTAAAAACTACCCGCAGCTTAAAATTGTTGCCCGCGCAATAGACCGCCGCCATGCGTATCAAATGCTTAATTTAAAAGTAGATGCCTTTAACCGCGAAACTGTCGACTCCGCCATTAACCTTGCAGTAGAGGCACTTGAGCTGTTAGGTAACAATAAACAAGATGCCGAGCGCGCCGGAAAACTATTTAGAGACCACGACCGCGCTGCCGTTGTGCAACTTGCCGAACTGTGGGGCGACGACGCCAGCTACGGCGTAGCCGTGCGCCAACGTATGGAAGATTTAAAACAAGTTCTGCAACAAGATAAGCAGGCACAAAGCGATTTAAATACCTGCGACAGCGGCGATTGCGAAGATGGCCTAACAGAGCTAGCTGATAGGCCTAAAAAGGCTGATGCTGCTCATATTGAATAGTTGGTTTTGAATTATTAGAGATATTGGTTTTGCCTCGTTCAGAGGCAAAACTTCTGAATAATTAATTTTGTATGTTACTCAACTTCAACGAATCCACCTTCGTCTCCTTTGAATTTTTCTTTATTTTTATTGCTCAACTCTTCAAGCTCTTTATCTTGCTCATCACCCATAGGCCAACCAGCATCTATTAAGCCTAAAAAATCCCCAAGGGAAACCCAACCAACAACTTTTATTGAGTCAGCTTTAAGCCACTTTTCACCATCCCAGTTAAGGTAGTCGTAAGAGCCGAACCCTGTCGTATTATATCTAGATGCAACAAAATATAGGCCAGGCTGAACGGGGTTTGAATTTTCAACCCAATCTACCGGCACATTCACTTTTTTCATTATTTTATTCTCCACACTTTTTCCTCGTGAATATAAACCAGTAGGCCACAGCCACAATAGCTGAACTATAAGCATAGATAAATAGCACCCCAAGCTCTGATTTACTGGTTAACAATACTATGAACGTGGGAACTAAACTTAAAGGGAGTAAAAAACGAAGTTTGAATTTATTAAAATGTTGAAGCAACAAAGCTATCGGCAAACCATAAAAAAGAGTTAAAAATGCAGCTAAAAGCCAGCCAACAAAAGTCATTATAATCCAAGCTTCAAAGCCAGTTGTAGAGACCACGTAACCAGTAGCAAGCGAATAACTATATAAAATTAGAAATGCCACCAATAGTGCAGGAAAAACTACAAATGGAGCCATACAACAAGCCTGTATGTTTTTTCGTGTCTTCTGGCTAAATGTGTTCATGGTAAATTACTCAAAGAGGCATTAATGCCTTTGTATAAAAAACTAATGAATAAATTTAAGTGCTCTATCATTTAGTTTTATAAAGCATTTCTATGAAGCTGTATTAGTATCAAATAGTATAAATTATTACCAACTATAAATATGTTGAAAATCGAGAGTTACTTTAGAGGTAAGAGAAAGCAGCCTGACAGTGTTTTGATGGTTGTGACTTTATTAACCTATTAAGTAGCTCATAACCTGTCACTCTTTCAGCTGTGAGCTACTACATTTAAAAACACTAAAACCTAGTGATGATGCCCGCCTTGAATCGCTTTACCTTGCTGGTTATAAAACCCCGTTGCGCTGTGTTCTATAAAACCAAGGTTGATCATTTTTGCTAAAAACGGGTCGTTTTCGTTATCGCCTATGTCGGCGTAGTCGGTGGTTTGAAAGCGATCCCACTTGGCAAACTGTGCGGTTATTTCTGCTTTATTGCTGCTTACATCATTTAGGTTAAGCTCAGTGTGAGTGTGGCTTTTATTATTCGTTACGCTAAAGCTTTTAACCAAGTTTGATTTAGTAAATAAAGCGAGTTTAAATTGGTTGTTACCCTCATTAAGTACGTAGTTTTTTACTTCATCGCAGCCTGTGCCTTGGGTGTTTAAAAGGGTCATTTTTTCGATTAAATGCGCATCCACCAGCTGGTTTTTAGCACTCCAATTTTGTATGCCACGCACCTCAGATGGCTGATACTCAATACCGCGTTGCTCAGCATTAAAATAACGAATTGGGCGAATTTGTTTGTTAGCTAAATGCTGCCAAAGCTCGGTAATAACCTCACGTTGATGCGCTACTTGCGAGCTATTGCGCCAAAGCGTTAGTGACTGTGTGCTTTGCTCATGGTTATGAGTATTCGTAATTTTATAGTCGGCTTTTAAATGTGCGCTATCAATATTACATTGCTGCGCTAACGTGCTGGTACTGGCAAGTGTTGCCATTAAAAATAATGCGAGTTTCATTAAATTTTCTCTTTTTAAACATCACTGTAATAGCTATACAATAACGACTTACAATGGCATTTTTATGACATAAAAAAACAACTCGCACACGGTACGAGTTGTTTTTAAACATACAAGTTAGCGGCTTACTGCGTTACTTTTTCGTCGGCTGTTTTAACTAAATCAGCCGCAAAGTCCATTACATGGAATAAAAAGCTTTGCTCATTAGTGCCTGTTACTAAATGAGCGCCTGGACCCATTGCGTATACGCCCACATCTTCACCTGCGTGAGTTTCTGAGCCAAGTGGTACAAGTGCCTCTTGGTGAAAGCCCGGTGCAGTTGTATCAACGTCTGATAAATCTACACGCCCAGTAACAGGTGCAAATGCATAACCCGCATCGGCATTAGTTTCATCGCCTAAATCTCTGTAGCCTAACCCATTGGTATAACCAACCGTTGTGTATGGCATATCGTCGGCGGCAAGACTTGGCTCGGTTTCGCCCACGGCCACCACTTTACCTAGTATTGGGTTGCCACGTTTAGGGTAACCTGCAATGGTAAATACGTGACTGTGATCAGCAGTTACAACTATTAGCGTTTCTTCTGGATTAGTATTTTCCATTGCCACTTTTACCGCTTTAGCCAGCTCAACAGTATCGTTTAAGGCATTAAATGCGTTACCCGCATGGTGCGCGTGGTCAATACGCCCTGCTTCTACCGATAAGAAAAAGCCATTATCGTTGTTATCAAGCACGTTAATTGCTTTTTCGGTCATTTGCGAAAGCGAAGGCTCGCCTGCTACATCGTTTGCGCGGTCGGCTTCGTATTGCATGTGCGACTCGTTAAATAAACCAAATATTTTAGTGGCATCATCGCTGATTGCATCAAAACCAGTTTGGTCCATAACGTAAGTGCCACTTGGATAAGTTGTTTGCCACTCGGTTACTAGGTTGCGGCCATCAGTACGGTCGCCTTCTACCGCACTGACTGCATCGGCTGAGTTTGCTGCTGCATCTTTAGGTAAAAAGTGACGACGGCCGCCGCCCATTACTACGTCTATGCCATCTACATCAATACCGGCAAAACGCGCTTCTAGATTGGCTTCAAAGTTTACCAGTTGCGATGCAATATCTTCACAGGCTTCTGAACCTGCTGGCATATCTGAAATATCTTCCCAGTTACGGTCAGCCGATTTAGCATACGTTGCTGCAGGCGTTGCATGGGTAATACGCGCCGTTGAAATAAGGCCGGTTGCTTTACCGGCTATTTCTGCAAGTTCTAGTGAGGTAACTAGCTCATTACCTTGGGCGGTTGAACAGTCACCGCGTTCAATGTCTTCATCTACACCAATGACACCCACATCGGTTTTAACACCCGACACCATTGCCGTCATAGTGCCAGCCGAATCCGGTGTTTGAGCATCTACGTTGTAGGTTTTAACAAAACCTGAGTAGGGCAAGGTTTCAAAGCTTAGCTGGTAGTCTTCACCTAAACCGCCTTCAAGCTGGCCTGCTAAAATACGTGCAGCCGTTACGGTAGAAATACCCATGCCGTCGCCTACAAATAAAATAACGTTTTTAGCTTTACCCGACTCTGTAACTACACTTGCATTTGCTTGCTGTGTTTTTTCAAGCTGTGCTTGTGCGCCGCTAAACCATGTATTACTGGTGAGTGATTCAAGTTGCTCGCTGGTAAGTGAGGTAGCTGGTGCGTTACACACTAAGTTAGAAGAGCTAACTTCGTCGCTATCTAGCACGCCGTCGCCGTTTGTATCTACGCCGGTTTGAGTTTCTACTCCGCCATTAACACATTGCTCAGAGCCTACGGCAATGGTGTTATCTACCGCGAGTATATTATTTTCGTCTTTGTCGTTGTCACTGCAACCTGCAAGCGCGACCATTACTGCTAAAGAAAGTGCTGTTAATTTGTTCATGTTAGCCGCCATTATTGCTGAGTTAGTTCAAGAGCTTGATCAATTAAGTGAAATACTACATTTTGCTCAATTACGCCTTGAGCTAGCTGTGCACCTGGGCCTTTTGCATGCAGCGAAATATCTTCACCAGCATGGGTTTCTGAGCCAAGGGGTACTGTAGTTTCTTGATGAAAACCAGGTGTAGTAGTATCAACGCCTGTAAGCTCAACACGTCCAGCAACTGGGCCAGTTAAATAAGCAGCATCGGCATCTGTTTCATCAACTAAGTTTCTAAACCCTAAGCCATTTGCATAACCTACTGTGGTGTAAGGCATGTCGTCGGCAGCAAGGCTTGGTGTGGTTTCGCCAACGGCAACTACTTGGCCTAAAATTGGGTTACCGCGTTTAGGGTAGCCAGCAATCGTAAACACGTGGCTGTGATCGGCGGTGACTAAAATAAGGGTTTCTTCTGGGTTGGTGTTATCTACCGCAGCTTGTACTGCTTTTGCAAATTCTATGGTGTCGTTAAGTGCGTTATAAGCATTGCCCGCGTGGTGTGCGTGGTCAATACGGCCCGACTCAACCGTTAAGAAAAAACCATTTTCGTTTTTACCTAATACGTCAATTGCTTTGCTGGTCATTTCACTTAATGAAGGCTCACCCGCTACATCGTTTGCGCGGTCGGCTTCGTATTGCATGTGAGATTCGTTAAATAACCCAAACACTTTAGTAGCGTCGTCAGCAATGGCATCAAAGCCTGCTTGGTCCATAACATACGTACCTTGTGGGTATTGTGTTTGCCACTCAGCCACTAGGTTACGCTCATCTGTACGATCCCCTTCTACCTCACTTACTGCATCCGCTGAGTTAGCGGCAGCATCTTTTGGTAAAAAGTGACGACGTCCGCCACCCATTACAACGTCAAGGCCGTCAACATTGGTACCTACAAAACGGGCTTCTAGGTTTTTTTCAAAATTTACCAGCTGCGAGGCAATATCTTCACAGGCAGTTTCGGTTTCTGGCATGTCTGAGATATCTTCCCAGTTACGGTCTGCCGATCTAGCATACGTTGCCGCAGGTGTTGCATGAGTAATGCGCGCCGTTGAAACAATACCCGTTGCTAGGCCTTTAATTTCAGCAAGCTCAGTGGCCGTTAAAAGCTCATTGCCCGCAACTGTTGAACACACACCGCGCTCTATGTCTTCGTCTACACCAATGACGCCTACATCGGTTTTAACCCCTGAGATCATCGCGGTCATGGTGCCTGCGGAATCGGGGGTTTGCGCATCTACGTTATATGTTTTTACCTGCGCCGAGTACGGAAACTCTTCAAAGCTTAAATAACCTTCTTCACCTAGCTCACCCGCGCGCTGACCTTGTAAAATACGTGCTGCGGTAAGGGTAGATATACCCATGCCGTCGCCTACAAACAGAATAACGTTTTTAGCTTTTGTTGTGTTTTCACTTTGTGCTTGAGCCGTTTTAACAGCTAACGTGGTTTGAGCATTGGTATACCAGCTACTACCTGTTTGGCTTTGTGGTAATACATTGGCATGGCTCGCTGTACTTAACATAAGCGTTAAGCCAACTGCCGCAGCAATTTTTTTAATTTTCATCCTTTATTATTCCCATAGTGTAGTGGTTGTTTTTGCTTGAAGCGTCTGCCTCAAATTAGTAACCGCAGCACTATAGAAAATAGATGTGACCTCTAAGCGTACTTTTAATGAAAAAAACATGACTAAAGCATTACAAAAATAAGACACAAAAAAGCGCAGCGTTTAAAAACGCTGCGCTTAGCACAATTTACACAGGGATAAATTTATAACATTAAAAATGCGCCTTAAACGATACGCCAAAGTAGCGCTCGGCATCACGTGGGATTTGATAACGGAAGTTGTCGCCACTGTAGGTTGTTGCGTAACTTTCGTCGGTTAAGTTTTTAGCAATAAGCGATACTCTAAATGCATCATCTTTAAACGATAAACCTACACTGGCATTTAAAATACCGTAATCAGGTAGTAACGCCGCGGGGTTAAACTCGCCTACATTATTTGGTAGGTCTGAATATTGCTCGTCGGTGTAAATGTAAGAGCCGTTAATGTGAATATTAAAGTCGTGCTCTGTTTCAATAAAGTAATCAGCACTTAGTGAGTATTTTAAATCTGGCGAAAAAGGCACATCTAAGCCAGAGCGATCAGTACATGAACCCTCAGCTACTTCTGCCGGACAATTAAATTCGTCAATTTCAGCCTGAATGTACGCAATACCCCCGGTTAAAGTAAGTGAGTCGGTAGCCGCCCACATAAAGTCAACCTCAGCACCTTGCGTGCTTACATCACCGGCATTGGTTAAGCGGGTAATACAGGTACCGTCTGAACAGTCAAAGTTATTGGCTTGAAAGCCTTCAATTTCGGTTCTAAATACAGCAAAGTTAAATACAAAGTCGCGGCTTGCGTATTTATAGCCAAGCTCGTACGCATCTGACTCCTCTGGTGCAATTTCGCGGCTATCGTTATCAGGGTTAAAGTTATAGTACACGTTAAAACCAGGGCCTTTGTAGCCTTGCGAGTAAGTACCGTAAACCATTTGGCCATCGCCTAAATCGTATTGCATACCTAAACGACCCGACACGTTGGTTTCTTCTGCACTGCCTGATTCATCAGTATTTAGTGCAGCTGAGCGTACACCTACACCGGTGCGACCAAATTCGTCGTTGCTGATACGGCGGTGTGTGTACGACACTTCATCGTCGGTGTAGCGAATACCAAACAGTACGCGTAAATCTTCAGATAAATCGTAAGTACCATCAGCAAAGGCTGCCCAATTGTTAAACTCGGTGCTCATATACGCGGTGGCCGATACAATATCGTTAGCATTACAGCTTACACCTAGGCTTTGCGTGTAAGTGTCTAAATCGGCCAATGCAGCATCAAGCTCTGCACCGGTTAAGTTATTTTGTGCGTAATACGCCATGGCAGCGTCTAGCTGGCCTGCGTTATTTTGACAACTCGCGTCACGGGTAAAGTTACGTTGCGAGTCCATGTTCCAGTAAAATAAACCAGCCACATAGTTAAACGGGCCTGCTAGGTTAGAGGTCACTCTAAATTCTTGCGAAAACTGATCCCACTGCTGTGCACCTAAGTCGTGTAATTGAAAGGGCGCGCCAAATACTGGCTCGTTACTGTCGCCAGCAATCGAGGTAAAGTCACCTTCGCGGTATTCGGTGTTATCCCACGAGCGCTGTGCTGTAATTGACGTATACGTGTAGTCGCCAATGGTTTTATCAACCTGTACCGAAAACGCGCTGTGTTCGTCAATCGTGCGCGACTCATAGTCGTGATCCACATTGCGCTGGTCTAGGTCTATATCGGCAACACCATCAACAATGCCGTTGCTGTTAGGCGCAGCTTGCGAATCTGGGTTACGGCCACTTGGTAGGGCTTCTAAATCGGCACAACAGTCGTCGTCGGCGTTATAAAATTCGGCAATAAATTTAACGTTTAAATCATCGCTTGGCTCGTATTTAAATACAGCACGTGCACCTTCACGGTCGTAGCCGTTTACTTTTTCATTGTTGTAAACGTTATCAATGTAGCCATCGAACTTACCTTTAAATACGGTTAGGCTTGCTGCTAAATCATCGGTTAAACCGCCACTTACCACACCTTTAAAGCGGTATTCGTTATCTTGATAAAATGAAGTTTCTACGCTGCCGGTTGTATCGTACGAAGGGTCTTTGGTTGTAATGTTTACCACACCCGCTGAGGCATTTTTACCAAATAAAGTACCTTGTGGGCCGCGCAGCACTTCAATGCGAGATACATCGTATAAATCGGCAAAAGCTTGACCAGAGCGGCCAAGCACCACGCCATCAACCACGGTTGCTACACTTGGTTCAGCGGCAATACTAAACGAAATAGTACCAATACCACGCACCGTTAGCGCTGAGTTACGCGTTGTTGTGCCTTTTCTAAAACTTACCGAAGGCACAAGTGACTGCAGGCCTTCCATGTTATTAGCAAATGCCGAATCTATCTGATCACTATTAAGTACAGACACCGCTAGCGGTACTTCGTTTAGGCTTTGCGTTCGTTTTTGTGAGGTTACAACAATTTTTTCAAACTTATCGCTATTGTTTTGCTCTGCTTGTTGTTCAGTTTGCTCTTGCTGCGCATGTACTTGCGGGCTTAGCGCTAAACCCGTTGTCATTACTAACGTGACTGCCAAGCTTAAGACGGACTTTTTAGCTCTCATGTCATTCTCCAAATTGTGCGTGTGTGCTGTTAAATTACCGCGCTAGCAAGTGTGTGGGTTGCTAAAAAGCGGTGCCAGAGTGTTGTAGTTATTTTCCTCATATCTCTTATGTCTTATATAAGAGATGTAAACTTAAACAAACTCATCCTTTATTGCAAACATTATGTGAATAAAATGTGATTTAAAATTTGTATAAAGAATATAAAGGCGCGTTATGCTCGCTCTAAGCCAATATGCGCCAAGCTGCTTGTGTAGCGTTTGTGCCACCGGCGTACGCTCCACCAGCTAAGCACAAAGGCGCTAGTCCAAACGGCAACTAAGCTCGGTACAAAGTAAACGCTGGTGCCACCAACAAGCCCAAGAGGAGAAAACAGTATGTACAGGCTTACAATTAAGCTCACCAGTACAATGGCGCAAGGCAGCGCGTATTTCCAAGGGCTTAGGTTTACCTCGGCTTTGCGGGTAAATTTCCACGGGGTGGCAAGGGGTTTGTAGTAACCAATACCTAACATAATGGCCAGCTCAATAAAAAATAATATGGCGTAAATATGGATAAAGTTAATGTCTACGTCCCACACAAATTTAAGCAAAGTGTAGGCAATAACATGAAATACAATCGCCACTTTAGCGCCCAGTGCAGGCACTTTACGAGTAAATAAACCCACTAACACAATTGTGATAACCGGAATGTTGTAAAATCCGGTAAATACACGAATTATGTGCCACAAACCTTCAGGGGCAAACATCAGTAACGGCGCAGTAATAAACGATAATATAGCAATTACAATACTGGTGGTTTTAGCCACTTTAATTAGCTTTTCGTCGCTTACTTGGTCTTTTTTCATTGGTTTGTAAACATCTAAACAAAATAATGTGGCAGCACTATTTAACAGTGAATTAAACGAGCTAAATACCGCACCTAGTAGCACCGCTAAAAAGAACCCAGATAAGTACTGAGGCAGTACATCTTTAACTAAATGTGGGTAAGCTAAATCTATGGTTTGTAAGCTTTCGTGTTTGTAAAGATGATACGCAATTACGCCTGGGATCATCATCATAAAGGGTACTAGCACTTTAAAGTACCCTGAAAACAACACGCCCTTTTGGCCTTCTACTAAGTTTTTAGCGCCCAGAGTACGCTGGATCACGTACTGATTGGTGCCCCAGTAAAATAAATTGGCGAGGATCATACCGGTAAAAATGGTGCCAAATGGCACGGGATCTTCACTGCTACCAATGGCGTTGAGCTTTTCGGTATCGGTGTTTACTAGGGTGCTTAAGCCATCGGCAAAGTTACCATCGCCAAGGGCAATAAGGCCAAGTGTTGGCACTAAAATACCAATAATTAATAGCCCAACACCGTTAATGGTATCTGATACGGCAACCGCCTTTAAACCACCAAATACCGCGTATATCGCGCCCACAGAGCCCACAATAATAATGGTGACAATTAAGCTTGCTTGGTAGCTTAAGTTTAATAAAGTAGGTACATCAAATAACCTAAGAACAGCGATTGATCCTGAGTACAAAACAGAAGGGATCGTTATAAAACAATACCCTACCATAAATAAGATCACCGTCATGCGGCGTACGGTATCGTCAAAACGATCCCGTAAAAATTCAGGCAAGGTAGAAAACGCGCCGGCTAAATAGCGCGGTAAAAAGATCAGCGCCATTATAATGGTTGATACCCCGGCTGTTACTTCCCACGCCATAGAACTTAGGTTGTAACCATACGCTGAGCCATTGAGGCCAATAAGCTGCTCGGCCGATAAGTTAGTGAGGATCATTGACCCCGCTATAAATGTACCTGTTAAACCACGCCCCGCTAAAAAGTAGCCGTCTTGGGTGTTAACTTCCCCTTTGGTTTTTTGGTACGAGATATATCCTACCAGCGCCATAAACGCCAAGCACGATAGCAGTGTCATGGTAATGTTCATACCTTCCATCTTGCGCCCCTTTTAGCTTACTTTACTCGGTAAAAAGTAAGCTAATATCTTTATTATTGTGTGTGTTACGTGTGTTGTGTGTGTGTTTGCTATTAACCGAGTTTTATTTTGGCCATGCTGTTAGCTGGCTCATGTCTTGCTCTGTGTGTTGAACCTCTGGGCCGAGCATGAGCGTATCGCCTTTACGAACAAATACGGCCATTTGTGTAAGCTCAAGTGTTTCTTCGTAATACTTACCGCCCTCGTAAGTTTGCCCGTCAGGAAAGCTCAGCCATTCCCCTTGCGGTAAGTAAAATTTAACTTTACCGTTTGGTACTACACATGGCACAACAAGGAGTTTTTCGCCGCACATAAATTGCTGATCAAAACGATGTGCCAGCACCTCATCAGGAAATGCCAGTGCCATGGCACGCTGAATAGGCAGCCCTGTTTGCTGCGCTTGCTCTGCACACACTTGTAAGTACGGAATTAACTGATAGCGTAATTTAAGCGCTGCAAATACGGCGTCACTTGCTTGCTCGGTGTATGACCAGGGTTCGCGTGGGCCAATACCATGTAAGCGCATATGCGCACTAAATACCGACGCTTGCGCCCAACGTACATAAAGCTCTGCATCGCGGGTGTCTTTGTAAAAACCGCCAATATCGGTTGCAAAAAATGGCCCGCCCGACATGCCCCACGCTAAGCTGCCGCGAATGCTCGCCGCTAAACCTTGCCAATCGGCCTGTGGGTCGCCGCCCCATTGTGCAGGGAATCGTTGGCTGCCAGTCCATGCAGATCGGCTAAACAAAAATGGCCCTGTTTTACAGTATTTTTCAGCGGCTTCATAAACGCAGCGGTTGTACAGCATGCTATAAACATTGTGTAGTCTAATGCCGCTGTCGCCACTGTGCGATACCATGTTTTCGTCTTCTAGCTGTTCGCCAAAATCTGCTTTTATCATATCTACGCCAAGCTCAAACAACGGCTTGTGCGACTCGAGCCAGTACTCGTAAGCATCGGGGTGAGTAAAATCTAAAATACCCGACTCTGGTAATGGCGTAAGTACTTCACCAAAGGGGCTTAAATCCCACTCGTATTGGTACGCTTTACCTGTGCGTTTATCTTTTATTAGCCAACCGTTTTCGGCCGCTTTAGCAAATAATGGGTTGTTTACCGAGATCATCGGGTATTCCCACACACAAATTTTAAAATCCATGGCTTTTAGTTCATCAAGCACAGGTTTTGGGTCGGCGTAACGTGTTGGATCCCATTCAAAGGCAAAGCGGGTGTCGGTGTCTTGCCATGCACGGCCATCAAGAGTTATTACATCGCACGGCATGTTTTTAGCGCGTACTTCGCGGGCTACACTTAATAGCTCGTCGGCGTCTTTGTAATATGCTTTTGATAAAATAACACCAAAGCTCCACTGTGGTGGCACCGGCGCAAAACCAGTTAGCTCGCAGTAGCGATTAATGCTTTGTGCAGGCGTTTGCTCTTGGTATAAAAATACATCTAATGCGTCGTCTTCTACTAAACACACATAAGCACGTTGCGACCAAAGTGCGTAACCTACGCCATGTGTAACGGGCGCTGGCGTGTGTACAAATAAGTTCCAGCCCTCAGGGCTCCAAGCGTATGGCGTATTTTTATATGATTTTTCGGCGTTTACACCCAGTGCATCATGGTTGTATGAGCGAATAAGTTGGCCGCGCTTATCAAGCTTGCCCCACTTTTCACCAAGGCCGTAAACGGCTTCGTCATAATTAAGCTCTAGGCTTAAAATCCAGCCGTTATCGGTTTTGGCCAGTGGCGGTAAACGGTGCTGGCGCACAAAGTGGCCATCGGTTGCTGATTGCTGTACTAACTTGTCGTTTTTATAAAGCTTAAAGTGAAACGGGTCGCTGTAAAATTCTAAGCGGTACTCACCGGCGGTGGCTGCAAAGCCTTGGTCTAATTTATTAAGTGATAGCGGTAAGTTAGAAGGGGTGGTGGTTAATATTTTAAACGTCTCGTCATGCGTGGAGCCTGCATTTAAACGTAAACCAAACTGGCTTATGGTAACGCTAACCTCGCCAAATTGGGTCGGTAAAACTAGCACATGGCCTTGTAATTTAGGCTCTGCAGTTAAGCGTGCTGGATCTATTGCGTTCCAGTCTGGCTCACGTAATTCAAATGCATTCATGGGAGTTCCTTAACCAATTATTAGTCTTGTATAAGACACAAGTTAAATAATTGTAATCCCCATGTCAACGTAAATAAACTCAAGTAAGTTTATTTACGTTACTTGCTGCAAATTCAACCATCAAAGATCAACACGCCCTTGATTTAAAATATACCCGGTGCCGATGTTGCCACCAGTGATACACCACTTAAACCAAGCAATGTTATTGCTATTATACGAATCCATTTTGCATCAACGTAAGGCGTTAATTTGCGAGAAAATTGCGTTACCAACAACACCAGCGGTATTGCCCCCGCAATTAAAAACATAACGTCGAGCTCGGGTAAGGTGCCAAATAAGGCAATACCAACACGAACTAAGCC
The DNA here is from genome assembly GCF_005886915.1 of Pseudoalteromonas sp. S3776. Classification (NCBI taxonomy): domain Bacteria; kingdom Pseudomonadati; phylum Pseudomonadota; class Gammaproteobacteria; order Alteromonadales; family Pseudoalteromonadaceae; genus Pseudoalteromonas; species Pseudoalteromonas sp. S3776. The sequence goes on from NZ_PNCU01000004.1 coordinate 52,557, forward strand.
ACCAATGGTAAATACCGCAAGTAAGGTGCTACGTATGGCCTCAATAGACCAAGCTTGTTTATAACACTGAAACACCAGCGGCGGCCCCGACGTTGAAAACAGCCCGCCCAGCAAGCCACTTACGCCACCGGCAATTAAAAACGAGCCACGCCCGCTTTGTTTATTTGCTCTATCACGGCCAATTAGCATTAAGCCACAACATAGCAAAATACTAATACCTAAAATAAAGTTTAAAAATTGCGTTAAATGCGCCGACATATATTCAAGCAATATAAAACCTAACAGCATTAGCGGAATACCGGTATACAACATAAGTTTAAGCTCGGGCAGTTTTACTGCACTGCGGTTTTTTACCACCACAGTGGTTGAGTTAACCAAGCCTAATAAGCTGACTAAAAATGTAGTCGCGGTGAGCGGTAAAACATCTAGCAGCGTAAAGCTTGCAACCACCAACAACCCAAAGCCAAACCCGCTTAGCGTTTGCATTATGGTGGCTAGGCTTAGGCACAACGCCATAAGCAAGATGAGTTCTAACGAAATACTGAGCACTTTAAATATCCTAGATGTGCGCTATTGTAGTGTAACGATTTGTTTTTAGGCATAATGTAAAAACAAACTACACGGCAATAGTTCACAATTAATTGAGCTTGCGCAAAGCTGCGCAAAAGTTTTCACCTATGATATAAATACAGGTGGATTAAATTTAATGGTAAATAACAATGAGTAACTCTATGTTTGATCACAAATTAAGTGGCCCAAGCTTGGCTTTTCAACCACTTTACTTACAAGTGGCTGATTATATTAAACAGCTCATTGTTGAAAGACGCTGGGTGCCTGGCGAAGTATTACCAAGCGAGTTTCGCCTTGCTGAAGAATTTAACGTAAGCCAAGGCACTGTTCGTAAAGCGCTTAATTTATTAACCGACGATAAAATAGTTACTCGTCGCCAAGGTGTTGGTACGTTTGTATCTGAGCACACCGCGCAAGATGCCCTGTTTAGGTTTTTTCCGCTGCAGGCCGATGGCAAAGGCGCCGACCTACCTAAAGCCGAGCTATTGTCGGTTGAACTTTGTCCTGCACCAAAAGATGTAATCGATGCCCTGCAACTTAGTAAAAAAGACAAAGTCACTAAGCTTGTCCGCAGACGTATTCTCGATAACGAATTTTGCATGACCGAAACTATATACCTACCGCAAAGTTTCTTTCCTGATATACATCAAAGTAGTGATATTCCGCATACATTGTATCATTACTACCAAACCAAATTTAACCAAACCGTACATAAAACCCAAGACAGCATTAAAGCCGTTTTAGCAGATGAAACCGATGCTAAACTACTTGCTATTAAAGCCGGTGACCCACTGTTGTTGGTATCGCGCATTACCGAATCAATCGAAGGTAAACGCATAGAATACCGTTTGAGCAAATGCCGTAGCGATCACTACCACTACCAAATTGAACTTGATTGATACTGTTCAAATTAGCGCACACTTATTAAATATTTTTTAAAGGCAGCAAACGCTGCCTTTTTGCTGCCTGTAGGTTTTTAACCCCTTTCATTTATTCCTTACGCGTTAACATAGTGTTGACACTGTTAGATTCGTATAATAACTTATGTCTTATACAAGACCAAAGTCATTATGCAATTTTAACAGGAATTCCCAATGAGTTCATTAAATAACATCCCGCCAGTCGGGTTCGGTTTATGGAAAGTAGCACAAGAAGATTGCGCGCAAACAGTGTACCAAGCTATTAAAGCAGGCTACCGCCACCTTGATTGCGCATCAGACTACGGCAACGAAGAACAAGTTGGCGATGGCATAGCCCAAGCAATTAACGACGGACTTTGTACCCGTGAAGAATTATGGGTTACGTCAAAACTATGGAATACCTTTCATGCGCCAGAGCATGTAGAGCTAGCAATTGATAAAACCTTGAGCGATTTAAAACTCGACTACCTCGACTTATACTTAATTCACTTTCCGATAGCGCAAACGTTTGTACCAATCGAAACACGCTACCCGCCAGAATGGTTTGTAGACCCAGATGCACAAAACCCACAAATGGAGCTGGCAAAAGTGCCACTGCATTTAACGTGGCAAGCAATGGAAGAGCAAGTACATAACAACAAAGCAAAACGCATTGGTGTGTGTAACTACTCAAGCGCACTTATTCACGATTTAATGACCTACGCCACAATTAAACCCGCGATGCTGCAAATTGAGTCGCACCCATATTTAACGCAAGAGCGCCTAGTAAGGCTTGCCAAACAGTATGATATTCCGGTTACGGCGTTTTCACCGCTGGGTGCGCTTTCGTACCTTGAGCTTGAAATGGCCGATCAAACTGAGTCGGTGCTTGAGCAAAGCGTTGTAAAAGCTGCGGCGCAAAACCATGGCAAAACCCCCGCACAAGTTGTGCTGCGCTGGGGCGTGCAACGTGGCACCGCCATTATTCCAAAAACCTCTAAGTTTGAGCGCATGAAAGAAAACCTCGCGCTGTTCGACTTCGAATTAACCGAGCAAGAAATGGCGCAAATTTCTGCGCTTAATAGCAACCGCCGTTTTAACGACCCTGGGCACTTTTGTGAAGCTGCCTTTAACCGTTTTCACCCTATTTACGATTAGGATAATAACATGTCAGCTACCGAACTTAACTATGCCCAAGTGCCTACTCAATTAACGTTTGATGACTCGGTTTTTCCGTGCATCGTGGTTAATAACAATAACGCCAGCACCGTTGAAGAAGCGGTAGCTTTTATTCGCGCTCACAAAAGCGAGTTGGCTAAAAAACTACGCAGCTCAGGTGCTGTATTGTTTAGAGGCTTTCCTGTTGATAGCGCCGAAACCTTTGATACGTTTTCAGCGGGGTTTGATTACGACAACTTTACCTACCAAGAGTCGCTCTCTAATGCGGTACGTATTAACTTTACTGAGCGTGTATTTACCGCTAACGAAGCCCCCAAAGATGTAGAAATTTACCTTCATCACGAAATGGCACAAACACCTATTTCGCCAAGTAAGCTGTTCTTTTTTTGTAAATCGGCAGCTGAAGAAGGCGGCGCGACACCGCTTTGTCGCTCAGATAAATTATTTAGCGCATTAAAGCAATATGATAGCCAATTAGCCGATGATTTTGAGCAAAAAGGCTTAAAGTACACCACTTATATGCCCGCAGCCGACGATGCAACATCGGGTCAAGGGCGCAGCTGGAAAAGCACCCTAAGCGTTGAAACCAAAGACGAAGCGCATAGCAAACTTACCGAGCTAGGTTACGAGTGGGAATGGCTAGAAGATGGCTCTTTAAAAGCAATTACCCCTGTTTTACCCGCTGTACTTACCCTTGAAAACGGCGTACAGGTTTTTTATAACCAACTTATAGCCGCTTACATGGGCTGGAAAGGCGTACGCGAAAATCCATCGGTTGCTATTACCTTTGGCGATGGCAGCGCCATTCCTAAACAAGGGCTTGAAAAAATTGTTGAGCTATCAAAAGACTATACCTTTGATTTAGCATGGCAAGATGGCGATGTAGCCTTAGTTGATAACGAAATGGCTATGCATGGCCGTCGCCCATTTACTGGCGAGCGCAAACGCCAAGTACTTGTAGCTCTGACTGCAGCTAACGCCTAATGCAAAGCTTAACCAATGCGCTAAAGGTAAAAATTTCCCCATTATGGCAAGGCGCTAGTATTGCAGCAATGACTGGCCTTGCCGCTTTATTTTTAAGTGAACACTATGGCGCACCCGCTATGCTATTTGCCTTATTATTAGGCATGGCGGTGTCGTTTTTATATCAAAGCGACAGCCCATGCGCTAAAGGCATAGACTTTACCGGCACCACGGTTTTACGCGTAGGTATTGTGTTACTGGGCACTCGTATTGCGTTAGGTGATTTAATTACACTGGGTTGGCAAACCGCATTAATGCTAGCTGGCGCTATATTTACCACCATTATTTTAGGGGTTGTACTTGCCCGGGTATTTGGTTTGCAAAAGCGTTTTGGCGCGCTCACCGGAGGGTCAGTCGCTATTTGTGGTGCATCGGCAGCACTGGCTATTTCATCTATTATGCCCAACAGCGAGCATAAAGAGCGCGATACCTTACTGACTGTAATTGGCGTAACGGCTATGTCGACCATAGCGATGATTTTATACCCGATTGTGGTTAACTACCTTGAATTTGACGCCCACAACGCCGGCGTATTTTTAGGTGGCACCATACACGATGTAGCCCAAGTAGTCGGTGCGGGTTATTCGGTATCGCCCGAGGCAGGCGATATAGCAACACTGACCAAGCTAGTACGCGTGGCCATGCTGTTGCCTGTAGTACTTATTATGATGGTTGTGATTAACCACTCAAATAAAGGTAACCATGGCGAGCTGCCAAAAGTACCGGGGTTTTTAATTGGCTTTGTAATTTTAATGATTATAAACAGCACCTTTAACCTGCCAGCAATTATACTCGAAACTGCTAACGAGCTTTCTCGATTCTTTTTAATTGCCGCCATCGCTGCCATTGGTATGAAAACAAACCTAGGCAAACTCACCGAGGTAGGTTTAAAGCCAATAATAATGATTGTTGCCGAAACCATTTGGATAGCACTGTTAATACTTGGCTTTGTATTGTGTAGCTAAGTTGAGTAGCTAAGCATTAAACCTTGAGCGTATTGAGTGGATTGCCTACAATAGCGCATCACTTTTTAATAAAGATTAAAACCATGACCGATTCAACAAAACCAGCATTACCTGATCAGCTTTCTATCAACCCACGTAGCAAGCATTACGTAGAAGAAGTATTTGAACATGAAATTGGCGTAAGCTTAAATGGCAAAGAACGCTTTGACGTAGAAGAGTACTGCATTAGCGAAGGTTGGATTAAAATTGCCGCACCTAAAGCGCTAGACCGTCGCGGCCAACCTTTACTTATGAAAGTAAAAGGTACGGTTGAAGTATTTTATAAGTAAGCTAAACCTTACTTAAATAAGCGACTCTCCTACGAGATGTCGCTTTTTTTATACCTATTGAAAAGCAATGAGCTTTTTTCATGTAAAAAGTGATGAAGTTTCATTATGATTTTATAAAAAACATGGTTGAATAGCGCCATATTGTAAAATACACAAAGGCTTGTTATGAATAAACTCACTATTTTAGATGGCGGTATGGGACGCGAACTTAAGCGCATTGGCGCGCCTTTTACACAGCCACTGTGGAGTGCACAAGCACTAATAGAAGCCCCACATTTTGTAACGCAGGCTCACCAAGGTTTTATAGACGCAGGCGCTGAAATTATTACTGTTAATAGCTACGCTTGCGTACCCTTTCATTTAGGTGAAGCGCTATACCAAGCTCAAGGTGCAGCTCTTGCACAGCAAGCGGCGGTCATCGCAAAAGAAGTTGCTCAAAACGCTAAACAAAATGTATTAGTAGCGGGTTCATTACCTCCCGTTTTTGGCTCTTACCGCCCTGAACTATTTGAAAGTAAGCGCGCATTTACTATTTTAGATACGCTATACAAGGCGCAAGACGAACACGTAGATTTATGGATTGGCGAAACCATATCAAGCATTGAAGAAGCACACGTTATGGCAAGCGTACTTAAAGGCTCAAATAAGCCATGTTATTACGCATTTACTTTAAATGATGTGGAAAGCGAGCAAGCAAAACTTCGCTCTGGTGAGCTGGTAAGTGACGCTGTGGCAGCTTTGCTTGAACAAAATGTTGCGGGTATTTTCTTTAATTGCTCAATTCCTGAGGTTATAGAGCAAGCTTTTAGCGATACTAACGCGGTATTAGCCAAGCAAAATAAAAGCGTTATTTTAGGCGCATTTGCTAATGGCTTTACACCCATTGCACATGATTACAAAGCCAACGAAGGCTCACAAGCGTACCGCGATATTTCACCTGCAGAATACCTAGATTTTGCAAAAACGTGGTACAGCCAAGGCGCAAGCATTATTGGTGGCTGCTGTGGCATAGGCCCAGAATTTATTGAAGTACTAGCAAATTGGAAACAACAACTCGAAAGCACTTAAGCTTTTAGGACTTTTTAAATATTAGGGCTTATTTGTTATTACCCAATCAAGCCCTTGTATCGCTGTAGTAGGAAATGCGGTTGCATGGCTCGCCCCTTCAATAACAACGCTTTTTAGTTCAATATTATCACTGCTAAGTGCATTAATTTTTTGCGTTAATTGCTTTGCCCCTTCCACCATATTTTGCCCTTCACCAAAACTTGGGGTTTCCTTTGCCCCCACCGATATATAAACCTTAGTAGGCACTTTAGGTTTATTTGCTTGAAGCGCTAAAATTGCATTGTTATTAAACCAAACTGATGGGCTGCCAATTATATAATTGTTAAATAAATCGGGCATCGTAAATAAAATAGTGGCACCAAATAAGCCACCTAAAGAGTTACCTATATAGGTTTTATGTGTGTTACTTGCTCTGTAATTTTTTTGTATAAACGGCAGTACAGTATTTTTTAAAAATAGCGCATGGTTGTGAGCATTACCGGTTTGTTTTTTCCAGCTTTTAGCCTTACTTGGGGTGTAGTCTCTAATTCGGCTGTTGGCGCCTTTTGAGCCCTTTTCGTAACTAATGGCCACAATAATAGCCTGCTGCATTTTGCCACTATTCATAGGAAACCGTGTGGCGCCTGCCACAATAGGAAACGTATACGGTGCATCGGTTAAATAAATAACCGGATATATTTTTTCAGAGTACTTTTTATATGACTTAGGAAGCTGAATAAAAACAGGGTATACCCGGTTGGTCGCAGGCTCAGTGAGTTCTATAACGCTGCTTCTAGGGATTTGGTACGGGGTATTTGCGCTTAATTTAAAACACATTAAAGCGCAAAGTAACATCAGGGATTTTAAAGCAGTATTCATTAAATTAATTAACCTAAGCCAAGCATAATAAACCAATATTGGATGACTACTTTAACCCACTTATTACTTTAAGCTATTAAAAAATTTAAACTCCGAGCTTTGAAAGGCAGTGCTACACGTTAGTTGTTTGTAGCACTAACACCGCTACGCTACCTGATCAGACTCATCGCCTGAACACGGGCAATTATCATCATTTTGTTTAAGGCATTGTTGGTAATTAAACCAATGAGCCACAGCAATAAACGCTGAGCCTATTAAGGTTAGCGCTTTTTCGGCTATTTCATGCCCTAGCAATACCGCACATATCATAAAAGACAGCCCAATAACGCCACAAGCCATATAACGTTTACGCTTGTGCTTTTTACAGCCTAAGCTCAATGCTAATAAACTGGTGGGCAATACCGCCGCAAGAATCCATAAATGAAATTGTTCACTATCTATTTGCAGTACAGCAAAGCTTGGCAATAGCGCTAAAATAACCGGGGTTGCAAAACAATGTACTGTACACATTAACGATAACCCAATCGCCATACGATCCATAACACTTTGACTCGACTTCATTATTTCCTCTACTAAATTAGTGCCTCTACTTAAAAGCGTTACCTTTAAGGAGACATTTTAGTAACAACAGTTAATTACTATTGATACATTATAACATTTCTCGCATAATTGATATAATATAACATCTAACAAGGTAGTCAAATGAAACGTAGATCTCAATTAGCTGTTCTCATCGCAGCTTTATTACCAGCAAGTGTGCTGGCATCCACAATTGAAGGCGTTGTTTTAAACAATCAAGGTGAAATAGTTACCAATGCAACCGTAGAAGTTGAAGGCTCAGACCTTAAAGTAACCACCGACGAAAACGGTAAATTTGTACTAACCGAGCTAAAAAATGGCTTAAAAGAGCTTCATATTGTGGCCTCAGGTTATGCGCATCTTCATCGCGATATAACAATAATTAATAATGAAAACCAATCGGTTACGTTTAATTTAACGCGCTCGCCTATTGAAGTTATTGATATTGAAGCAACCCCTATTCATATGTCGGCAATGGAATCTGCCTCACCTGTTAGTGTTTTATCTGGCGAACAATTAAGGCGCCAACAAGCTGCAACACTTGGCGATAGCCTTGAAAAACTCCCAGGCGTAAATACAAATTTTCACGGTAAAGTAGCCAGTACGCCTATTATTCGTGGTTTAAGCGGCCCGCGTGTACTTATTACTCAAAATGGTCTTGATGTAAGTGATGTGTCGCGCGTTGGCCCCGATCACTCTGTTGCATCGGAGGCATCTACCGCACAACAAATTGAAGTATTACGCGGCCCAGCAACATTGTTTTATGGCAGTGGCGCGATTGGCGGTGTAGTTAATGTGGTAGATAGCCGCGTACCCACCGACAGCACAACGCGCGGCGAGTGGAACCTAGAGCAAAACTCGGTTGATAACCAAAAAGTAGCCTCGTTTAATGCCACCACAGGCACAGACTCGGTGGCTTTTTACGCCGATGCATTTTGGCGTGAATCCGACGACTACGAAGTGCCTGTAGCTGCCGATATAGATAGTGACGGTGAAGAGCATAGTGGCGATTACGAAGTTGAAAACAGTAATGAAGAGTCTGACGGTTTTACTGTTGGCGCTAGCTATTTAATGGATAACGGCTTTATTGGTTTAGCGCTAGAGCAATTTAACCGTCAATACGGCATTCCAGGCCATACACACGGCGAGGAAGAAGAGGAAGAGCATAGCGACGAAGAAGAGAGCGTATTTGCTGATTTAGACCAAACTAAGGTGCAATTATTAGGTGAGTACAACCTAGATAATAAATGGCTAAACAAAGTAAACCTGCGAGCCGGACACACCGACTACGAACACGCTGAAATTGAAGGTGGCATTGTAGGCACCACATTTAAAAACGAAACAAATGAATTACGTATAGACCTACTGCATAACCAATTTAATGAGTGGAATGGCGGCATTAGCTTTCATTACAAACAAAGCGATGTTGAAGCACAAGGTGAAGAGGCCTTTACGCCTCCATCAGAAACCGAAAGCTTTGCTGTAGCATTAATGGAAGAAAGGCACTTTGGTGATTTTTTAGTCCAAGTCGGTGGGCGTATTGAGCGTGTAACCATTGAAGCAAGCGACGTGTTACTGCCAAATATTGACGCTCATGCACACGATGAAGCAGAAGAAGCCGACGAGCATGACCACGACCATGAAGAAAGTGCAGAAACCACTCGCGTATTTGACGTAGAGCATGAATTTACGCCAGTCAGTTTATCGGCAGGCGTAGTGTGGGATTTTACACCTAACTATAATTTAGGGCTGTCGGTATCGCGCTCTGAACGTGCGCCTTCTGCCTCTGAGTTGTTATCGTTTGGGCCACATATTGGTACTGGCAATTACGAAGTAGGCGCACTATTTGATTTAGATGAAGACGGCCATTTGGGTTTATCTGATCAAGCAATAGATCTGGAAACAGCTAATAATATCGATTTAACCCTGCGTAAAACTCAAGGTGATGTTGGCTTTATTTTAAATGCCTTTTATAACCAAGTAGATAACTACTATTACCAAATAGATACCGGTTTATTCGCCGAAAGTGGACACGACCATGGCGATGAAGAAGAAGGCATTGACGAACACGACCATTCAGCAGAACTACCGGTTTATTTATTTAAAACAGACGATGTAATTTTACACGGGTTTGAAGCGCAAATTGCATGGCAATTAACCGATGAGTTTAAAGTAGATTTATTCTCAGATTACGTGCGTGCACGCCTTAAAAATGGCGGCGATTTACCACGTACACCACCGCTTCGTTTTGGCAGCGAGCTAAGCTATCAAACAGATAAACTTAGTGCGAATATTCACGTTACTCGCTATCAAAAGCAAGACCGTACTGCCCCACAAGAAACAGCCACAGACGGTTACACATTAGTTGATGCGAGCATTTCTTACGATCTTTCAATATTAAACCAAGATATGTCTGTGTACCTACAAGGTACCAACTTAACAGACACAGAAGCACGCGTGCACAGCTCGTTTGTGAAGAATATAGCGCCACGCCCAGGACGTAGTTTTGCGCTAGGTATTCGCGGTTATTTTTAAGCATTAAAAAATTATAATTAAAGGAAATAAACATGAAAAAACTATATCAATTAAAGCTTATTGCATTAGCAATTAGTACTACATTTATCACAGCTTGTGGCGATGCAGAAACCAACATTGTGGAACAAGATCCTATTGTGGTAGAAGATGAGCACGATCACGACGATGATGACGATCACGACCATGACGACGGCTTTACCATAAGCTCACTTGGCAGACTTGCGGTACTGGCTGGGGATAGCAACGAAGCGAGCTTTTTTGATTTAGACGATAACGCCCTGCTTGATACATTTGTATTAAACGATGAGTCAAATACGTTGTCGGCTTCGCCTGACTTTCGTTACGCTGTAATTACAAACCGAACTCAAGATTACCTAGGGTTTATAGACGGTGGTATGTGGCGCGAAGACCACGGTGAGCACTTACATGATTACGAGCAAGGCCCTGCGTTTAGCAGCTACGAGCTAACAAGTGGTAGCCGCCCTACACACTTAATGACCCACGACGGTCAATTAGCCATATTTTACGATGGCGATGCAGAGTCAGGTGCGCCTGCATCGGTTGAAGTATTAACTGATAGCGATATCACTAACGCAACGCCAACACTCCCTGGTATTAGCTACGATATAAATATGCACGGTGTAGCTGAGCCTCGAGGCGAGCATTTGCTATCAACTATTCGTCGCGACGATACAGAAAACACATCGGTTGCTAAGGTACTGCCAGATCAAGTAGGTGTTTATCATTTTCATGATGGTGAATACGAGCTTGAACAAACCTTAGAGCTTACGTGCCCTGATTTACACGGTGCTGCACAAAACCATGACTATGTTGTATTTGGTTGTGGTGATGGTGTGCTAATAGCCCATCAACAAGATGATGTATACGAAGCTGAAAAAGTAGCAAATATAGAAGCGGTAGGCACTGAACGCATTGGTACTTTATATGGCCACGAAAATAGCGACACTATTTTTGGTATTGCCGCAGGACACGATGGCAGTGGCTCAGTATTACTGAGTATTCATCCTGAAAATGCCGAAATGGAAGAAGTAGAATGGCAACTAGCCGATGGCGCAAGTGCTGTATCTTATTCTTTCTCAGCCAGTGGTGAACACTTTTTAGTGCTCGACAGCTTAGGCTTTTTAAATGTACTTACGGGGCATGACCATGATGGCGAAATGCACTGGGAACTTGCAGGCCAAGTTGATATTACCGAACAAGATGTATCAACCATGCCAGAGGGTATGAGCTTTAGCATGACAGTGGCGCAAAATGGTCAATTTGCTTATGTAGCCGACCCTATTGCTCAGCACGTAGTGCAAGTACACCTTGAAGATTTAGAAATTGAAAGTGAGGTTGAGCTTACTTTTGCTCCTAGTGCAATTACTTGGCTTGGTATTGCGCAAGAGGAAGAAGAAGACGATCACGACCACTAATTTCACTCTTTAAAAAGAGTACTCCCTTGAAGGTTGGCGTTTTAATGCCAACCTTTTTTTATTCACATTTTGTAACAGACCTTTTATCGCAAGTGCATCGCTATTTATAACCTGATTGTTATGATGTAACCGCTTTTAATATAGGATGTAATCCCATGAAAAAACTAACAACATTGGCTCTTGCCTTGGCTGCGGTTATTGCACCGAGTGTATCGGCCTATGAAACTAAAGACACTCGCTTACTACGCTTTCCAGATATTCATAACCAAAACGTGACCTTTGTTTACAGTGGCGATATTTATATTGCTGATACACAAACAGGGCAAAGCAAACGTTTAACCGACCACATTGGCTTTGAAACATTTCCTAAATTTTCTCCTGATGGTAAACGCATTGCGTTTTCAGCCGAATATAACGGCAGCCGCCAAATTTATGTAATTAACAGCGATGGCTCAGGCCTAAAGCAACTTACCTACTATAACGATGTTGGTCCAATGCCACCGCGTGGTGGTTTTGATTACCGCGTTTTAGATTGGACAGCCGATGGCAAAAATGTAGTGTTTAGAGCTAACCGCACCCCGTGGGGCAAGCGTATGGGCCGCCCTTATATGGTACCAGCCGACGGCGGGCTTGAGCAGCCTTTAGCTATTCCAGAAACCGGCGGCGGTATGCTCTCCCCTGATGGTAGCAAGTATGTTTATACACCCATTGACCGTGAGTTTCGCACCTGGAAACGTACCCGTGGCGGGCGTGCGCAAGATGTATGGGTTTACGATTTAGAAAATAACACCTCAGAGCAACTTACCACTAACCGTGCTACCGACCAGCAACCTACCTGGGTTGGCGATAATATTTATTTTGTATCTGATCGTGATTACACATTAAACCTTTACCAATACCGCAAAGGCAGTGAGCCTAAAAAGCTTACAAACTATGAAAACTTTGACGTGCTTTGGCCATCAGCGGGCCCTAATGCGGTTGTGTATGAAAACGGCGGTTACTTGTATCGCTTTGACGCAAAAACACAAAAAAGCACTAAGCTGAGCATTAACATTGCAGGCGTACGCCAATACGCCATGCCTTACAGCAAAAATGTAAGCGACTTTATTGATTCTATGTCGATTTCTCACGATGGCAAACGTGCTGTATTTACAGCCCGTGGCGAGCTATTTAGCGTACCTGTTAAACAAGGCCCTACGCGTAACTTATCGTACACAGATAAGAGCCGCGAAATAGACGCAAGCTGGTCGCCAAATGGGCGTTACATTGCTTACATGAGTGATGAGACTGGCGAGTACGAAATTTACTTAAAAGATCGCAGTAAAAATAATGCCATTAAACAACTTACTAGTAATGGCACTATTTGGCGCTTTACGCCTATTTGGTCACCCGATAGCACTAAGCTGTTGTTTGCAGATAAAAACCACACACTGTGGTGGTTAGATGCAAAATCAGGCAAGCAACACAAAATTGATACCGGCATTTACGACGAAGACGGCATTACTCAATATACGTGGTCGCCTAACAGCCAAGATATTGTGTATGTTAAAAATAACGAAAACCGTTATGCATCGCTATGGCACTACAACCTTAAAAAGAAAAAGGTAACGCGCCTAACAGACGAAATGAGTAATGAGCAAAACCCAACCTTTTCGCCAGACGGCCAATACCTTTACTTTAGCTCTGAGCGCGACTTTAACCTTGCGTTTAGCAGCTACGAGTTTGACTACATGTTTAACCGCGCCACCCGCATTTATGCGGCCGCTGTAAACAACAGCGTTAAACCACTTATTGCCTTACAAAGTGACGAAACCACAATTGTAAAAGACAATGACGACGAAAAAGAAGACGACAAAAAAGTTAAAAACGCACTGCAAAGCAGCGACTTTATGCAGCGTGTTACCGCACTTAATGCACCCGCGGGCAATTACCGTGGCTTAACCGCAGTAAAAGGCGGCGTGCTTACACTTGCCAATGGTGGTTTACAACTTATAGGCACCGAGCACGATAGCGAGCTAGAAACAGTCGCTAAAGGTGTTAGCAATTACACTACATCGAGCAACAGCGAGCACCTGCTTGTACATACAAGTGGCGGCTACAGCTTAATTGAGCCTAAACCAAAGCAAGACCTAGACGCCAATAAGCTCGATTTAAGCAAAATGACGCTTAAAATTGACCCGCAAGCTGAGTGGCAACAAATGTACGTAGAAGGCTGGCGCACCCTGCGCGACTGGTTCTACGACGAAAACCACCACGGTCAAGATTGGGATGCTATTTTAGCTAAATACCAACCTATGGCTGATGCTATTAGCCACCGTAGCGACCTTGATTATGTACTGAGTGAAATTGCTGGCGAAATTAACTCAGGCCATATTTACGTGCAATCGGGCGATATGCCAAAAGCCGAACGTAAAAAACACGGCTTATTAGGCGCTAAGCTTGCAAGCGATCCATCGGGTTATGTAAAAATAGAGCAAATTTTCAAAGGTGAAAACTGGCATGACGATTTCCGCTCACCACTGGGGACTACAGGCGTAAAAGCACATAACGGCGATTACATAATTGCGGTAAACGGCCGCTCGGTTAAAGACGTTGCTAACTTTTACGAACTCCTTGAAAACACCCAAGGCGAGCAAGTAGAGCTGGTGCTAAACAGCAAGCCGCGTAGCAAAGGCGCATGGCAAGTAACTGTAAAACCAGTAGCCAGTGAGCAAGGTTTACGTTATTTAGAGTGGGTTAACTCGCGTGCAGCCTACGTTAATAAGTTATCAAATGGGCGCATTGGCTACGTACATCTACCAAATACCGCGTATGAAGGTAACCGCGCCATGTTTAAAAACTACATGCCGCAAACCACTAAAGACGCTATGATTATTGATGACCGATACAACGGTGGTGGCTTTATTCCTGAGCACATGATCACCTGGCTTGCACGTAAACCACTTAATTATTGGAAACGCCGAGGCACCGAGCCGACTAAAACGCCACAGTTTGCACACGACGGTCCTAAAGCAATGCTAATAAATGGCTATTCAAGTTCAGGCGGTGATGCAATTCCTTACTACTTCCGCCAAGCGGGTTTAGGTAAGCTAATTGGTACGCGTACATGGGGTGGCTTAATTGGCATTTCTGGTAACCCTAGCCTTGTAGATGGCGGGCAAGTCATTGCGGCTACTTTCCGTATTTTAGATACCCAAGGTAACTGGATTATAGAAAACGAAGGCGTTGCACCTGATATTAAAGTGGTTGACCGCCCAGAGCTTATTTATAAAGGCCAAGATCCATCAATAGAACGCGCTGTACAAGAGTTATTGAAGGAGCTTAAAGCAAACTCTAAGCAACCTTTAGTGGTGCCACCAGCACCGTCTAAATTTTAATTTTCTGTATAGCAATATTAGCTAATAAAAAACCCTGCAAATTTGCAGGGTTTTTATTTAAAACGGTTATACCAGTCGTGTTAGGTTATTAGTCATTTATAGCGTCATATAAATAGAGTGATAACAAGACATAAATATCGACATATAGTTGTTCTACATGAGAAATTTATAACGCTGTTAGCGCTCTATTTAGCAAGCTAGAATGATTAAATATTTAAGTCGATTAGTATTATTAACGCTGAGGCTTTTTCCAGCCACTCCACACATCTTCAACATCGGCTTTTTTCTTCTTTTTCTTGCCTGTGCCTTCTGGCTTTGCCATTGGCTTATCGTTTTTAAGTGCAAGGGCCGCATCAAGGTTTGCTTGGTTTACAGCAAAACCCGTTACTTCTTCACGCTCTAAACGAAGTTTGTTTTTTTTCTCGATTATTTTAAAGTGATGAAAGTCTTCATAATCAATTAACGATAACGCTAAACCTACTTCACCGGCACGGCCGCTTCGGCCAATACGGTGCATATAATCAGCGGGGCTACGCGGTAAGTTAAAGTTAATAACAACGGGCAGTTTGGCAATATCTAAACCACGGGCTGCTATATCGGTGGCAATAAGTACTTCTATTTCGCCGGCTTTAAATTTTTCTATTACGCGAGTACGCTCACTTTGGCCTTTATCACCATGAAATACCTGTGCGTTAATACCACGCTTTTCAAGCTTACCTGCTAAGTGCTCACAGTCTTTTTTAGCGTTTACAAAAATAAGTGCTTGGCGCCATTTGTGTTGCTTAATTAAATGCGCTAAAACCGTGGTTTTTTCGCCTTTATTAACCGTAAATACGCGCTGTACTAAGGTGCTTTCGTCTTTACTTTGAACTTGTATTTCAACTGGGTTAGTTAACAACTCTTGCGTTAATTGTGTGACTTGCTTTGGGAAGGTTGCTGAAAACAACATAGTTTGCTTTTTAGCGGGCATAAGCGCTAATAACTCAGCAAGCTCTTCGGTAAAACCAAGGCTTAGCATCCGGTCGGCTTCATCAAGCACAAGTGTAGTTACATTATCGAGCTTAATCGCGTTACTTGAGATTAAATCGAGCAAACGCCCAGGCGTTGCAACAATAATATCGGCGCCGCCACGTAGAGCCTGCATTTGTGTATTAACCGACACACCACCAAATACCGCCACCGTTTTAATTGCGCCATTAAAGTTAGCCGAATACGATTTAACGCTATCGGCCACCTGCGTTGCAAGCTCACGGGTAGGTACCAAAATAAGCCCAGTTACAAAGTTACCTTTGCTCGCTGTTTTTTTAGCGCCTTGCTCTAAAAATAGGGTTTGTAGCATAGGCAACGCAAACGTTGCTGTTTTACCTGAGCCAGTATTAGCCCCCGCAATTAAATCGCTACCAGCAAGTACACTTGGAATCGCCTTAGCTTGAATTGGCGTAGGTTGGCTGTATTCCAAATCGGTTAATCGAGCTTGTAGCTCTGGAATAAGGCCAAGTTCGGAAAAAGTGCTAGGGCTTGTGGCTGAGGTCATATTTATTACGGGCTTATTGCTAAAAAAGTAGCCTGTAATTTTAGCGTATTTAGCGCTTATTAAGTAGGGATTAGTGATTTTAATGTTTTTATAGGTAACCGCTGCGAGTTGTAAAGATAACTGTAAGCGCAGGCCACACCTACGCTTTGTCCTTTTACATTACTGCATTTTATTTAACTGTGTTTGTAATCTACTTTTAGTCTCTTTTAAGGCATCTAAATAGGGGTATGCGGTATCTACAACATTTAAAGCCGCTTCTATTTTAATAAGTGCCTGTTGTATATTACCTTGTACCTCATAGCCATAACCTAACCCCCATAGTGCATCAACAGATTGTGGGTGATGCTTAACATTATGCTTAAATACTGCCACAGCACGCTCATATTGCTGCCTATTTACTAGATTGTAACCAAGTTGCCTAACCGCCCCCTCTGGGGGTGTTATTTGCTCCCCCCATTGCTGAGATAATGTTTGATAATAAACATCAATAGATTCTATATCATCGCTTAAAGCACTCATGGGCATTTGTTTAGGTAAAAATAAATTATGGTAGGCATTAAAAGCCCCTGCGGCCGATGTTAAGTTATGCGATACATTTTCAAATGCGTCACTGAAAAAGCGTAAATTGGGCAAGTTATTAGATTGCAAAGCCTGCTGCAGATCGTTATATCGCTCACGCATTAAGCCTGCTTCTTCGCCAATATTTATATAAACATAGTTATTCAGATCTTTTGATTTATTGATAAACGATTTAGTCGCTTTTACTGATGCGCCATAGTTCCACCAAACGGCAGGGCTGTAAGCAATGTGTGCTTGAAAAAGCTCAGGGTTAGCTTGCATTGTATAAAGTGCAAACACGCCTGCCGCAGACGCTCCTGCGATCACATTATAATTGTGCGTACGGTAACTTTTATTAATCAAGGGCATAAGCTCTTGCTCAATAAATGCTAAAAATTTTGCTGCACCACCGCCTTCACCTACCGGGCCTTGTGGCTCTTTATTCACTGTGGGGTATAAATCTCTTAAGCGATTGGTATTTTCAATAGCGACAATAATAACCTCAGGCGCACGATTATCATTTTGTAAACGCTCCATCACTGCACTTATAAGCGGTATGTTACCCGCGCCATCAAGGCGATAAATGACCGGATAAACTTTGTTTGGATTAGCTTGATAACTCTTTGGAAGCTGTACTACAACTGTGCGTTCTTCGTTTAAAACGGCTGATTTAATAGTATGTGTTTGTTGCGTATAACTAATGGTTTGCTGTTTTAAATCAGGCTCTGCAAGTATGCTACTAGAATAAAATATAAATAAACTACATATAAAAACAGCGGTTAATAAACGCATGACTAATCCTTTAGAAAATAGTATGTTATTTAATCTAACAGGCTTTAAGGTACAAAAAAAGGCGCATTAAGCGCCTTTTTATCTTTATCCGGTAATTACCAACCTTTTGATTTTACTCAACCGTAACCGATTTAGCTAAGTTACGTGGTTGGTCAACGTCAGTGCCTTTAATTACCGCTACGTAGTACGAAAGTAACTGTAATGGCAGTGTGTAAACAATTGGCGCAATAATATCGTCAGTGTGGTTTACGTTGATTACACGCATTGTGTCGTCTGACTCAAAGTGTGAATCTTTATCTGCGAATACGTAAATAATGCCGCCACGTGCGCGTACTTCTTCTACGTTTGATTTAAGCTTTTCTAATAGCTCATTGTTTGGTGCTACAACAATAATTGGCATGTCGGCATCAATAAGTGCAAGTGGCCCATGTTTTAGCTCGCCCGCTGCGTAGGCTTCTGCGTGAATGTACGAAATCTCTTTAAGTTTAAGCGCACCTTCCATTGCAATTGGGTATTGCGAACCACGGCCTAAAAACAGTGAGTGATGCTTGTCGGCAAATTCTTCTGCAAGGTCTGCAATGCCATCAGCAAGCAATAATGTTTCTTCAAGCTTAGCAGGTAGTACTTTTATAGCATTTACAATGGCACTTTGATCAAGCTGCTTTTCCTGTGCTATAGACGCAGTAAGCATTAACAAACCAACTAATTGTGTAGTAAATGCTTTAGTAGAAGCAACGCCAATTTCAGCGCCCGCTTTAGTCATAAAGGCAAGGTCTGATTCGCGCACAAGCGATGAACCCGGTACGTTACAAATGGTCATTGAGGCCATGTAACCTTGCTCTTTAGCTAAGCGTAATGCAGCTAGCGTATCGGCTGTTTCACCCGATTGTGAAATAGTTACAAGTAGGCTGTTTTCGTGCACATACGATTGGCGGTAACGGAACTCAGAGGCAATCTCAACATTACAGCTAACACCCGCAAATTGCTCAAGCCAGTAACGGGCAACCATACCTGAATGGTATGACGTACCACAGGCAATAATTTGTACGTGTTTTACGTCTTTAAATATTTGCTGAGCGCTGTCGCCAAAGGCGTCAATTGCTACGCGGTCGTCGTTTAAGCGTCCTTCAAGGGTATTACGTACTGCAAGTGGCTGCTCGTAAATTTCTTTTAGCATGTAGTGACGGTAATCGCCTTTGCCTGATGCATCTTGTGTAATGTTTGATTCAATCACTTCACGCTCAACTGCGTTACCTTCTGCATCAAAAATTTCTACTGTGTCACGTGTAATACGCGCTACATCGCCTTCTTCTAAAAAGATGAAGCTACGAGTAACAGGTAATAGTGCTAACTGATCAGAGGCAATAAAGTTTTCGCCAAGGCCTAAACCAATAACAAGAGGGCTACCTGAGCGCGCTACAATAATTTCGTTATCGTTTGCTTTATCAAATACAACCGTGCCAAACGCGCCTTCAAACTGTTTAACCGCAGCTTGTACTGATGCTAGTAACGTTGTGTGCTGCTTACGAAGCTTATGAATTAAGTGCACCATTACTTCTGTATCAGTTTCAGATAAGAACTCGTAGCCTTCTTCTTTAAGCGAT
Source organism: Pseudoalteromonas sp. S3776 (assembly GCF_005886915.1). Classification (NCBI taxonomy): domain Bacteria; kingdom Pseudomonadati; phylum Pseudomonadota; class Gammaproteobacteria; order Alteromonadales; family Pseudoalteromonadaceae; genus Pseudoalteromonas; species Pseudoalteromonas sp. S3776. The sequence continues at coordinate 71,863 of NZ_PNCU01000004.1, forward strand.
GCGCGCAGGCTTGCGTGATTTTCAATAATACCGTTATGCACAAGTGCTAGCTGGTTGTTTGATACATGCGGGTGAGCATTTTCTTCTGTAACGCTACCGTGTGTTGCCCAGCGTGTGTGTGCAATACCTGTATGACCGCTAACGCCTGCTTTCTCAAGTGCAGCTTCTACGTTTACTACTTTACCTACTGCTTTTACAGTATTTAGCGTAGAGCCTTCTAGCAGTGCTACACCGGCAGAGTCGTAGCCACGGTATTCAAGACGTTTAAGGCCTTCAACTAAAATTTTATTTACTGGACGTTCTGCAACTGCCCCAACTATTCCACACATAGTGTCTCCATTAATTTTTTAATTCTAGTAACTCACTTTGTAGTTACTAATCAATAATCTCTGCACAAATTAGTTTTACACCACACGCCTCAATCGCTTTGCGCTTTTCGTCTGCTAAGCCATTGTCGGTTATTAATGTGGTTACTATTTTCCACGGTAATTCTAAATTGGGTATTTTTCGGCCAATCTTATCTGATTCAACCATAACAATTACTTCGCGGGCTGCTTTAGCCATTACTTGGCTTAAGCCGACTAACTCATTAAAGGTAGTAGTACCACGCTTTACATCTATGCCGTCAGCACCAATAAATAGCTGATCAAAGTCATAAGAGCATAATACGTTTTCGGCAACTTGCCCCTGAAACGACTCAGAATGCGGATCCCATGTTCCGCCAGTCATTAAAAGTGTTGGCTCGTTTTCAAGTGATAGCAAACGGCTCGCCACTTTAATCGCGTTGGTCATTACAACTAACCCGCGTTTATTTGCAAGCTCTGGGATCATGGCGGCGGTAGTACGCCCGCTATCAATAATAATGCGGTTATGATCTTTTATAAGTGCAGCTGCAGCCTTAGCTATTGCCACTTTACGCTTAGAGTCTATTTCGTCACTTACAATTTCTTTTGGCAGTGCAATAGCACCGCCGTAACGGCGCAGTAACAGGCCACTTTTTTCAAGCGCGGTTAAATCTTTACGAATGGTTACTTCAGATGTTTGAAACTGCTCAGCAAGCTTTTCCACAGCCACTTCACCTAGCTCATTAATCTGAGCCAATATATTATGGCGGCGCTGCTGTGTGTTTCGTTTAGTCATGAAGTAAGATATTAAGTTTCGTTTCGAAAGTTTTGCAATTTTAAACGAAACAAGTTAAATGGCAAGTGAACGAGCAAAAATAAAGCAGCTTTCATCAAATTATAATAAAGGTAAAATAGTAAGAGCGTCGCTAACTTAAAAAAGAACCTCCAATGCAGTCATTTAATAGCTTAAACAAAGAGCTTTTAGCCCTACGTAAACAAACAGGCGAAATATGCCGACTCTTCAATAAAAGCCCGAGTAAAGGCAATTTAAAACGCATTAAAGAGCGATTTGCTCAATGTGGGGAAGGGGTAATTATAGAGTCAGGTTTTCATTGTGATTATGGTAACCAAATAACTATTGGTGATCGTAGCTTCATAAACATTAACTGTACGGTATTAGATGCCCCAATAAATGAAGGAGCCATATGCATTGGTGATGACTGCTTAATTGGCCCTAACGTGCAGTTGTTAGCGGTATCCCATGCTGTTAACCCTACACAGCGACTGAATAAAGATAACTTTGCTGCTCCTATTACAATAGGTAATAACGTGTGGATTGGCGCGGGAGTTATCGTTTTAGCGGGTGTTACCATTGGCGATAACGCAGTAGTTGGCGCGGGTTCTGTCGTTACCAAAAATGTAGAGGCAAATACAGTTGTTGCGGGTAATCCCGCCCGAGAAATAAGAACGCTATAATTTTAATCAATATGCTTTTTTAGCGTTGGGAGTCACTAGCTCGCCTGACCTAGATGGTAGGTGTTGGATGGGTATGTATTACGTGTGCTTATTTTCAGATAGCCAAAATACTATTCACAAAGAGGCGCTCCGCTTAGGAGACGCTACGCTTTAGAGAAGAAAATGCTGAATATTACTTTCCTTCAGACGTAAAAACCCATCACATTGCTGTAAAGGCTTTCTCGTATTTGGAGCCTGGCGATGTCGTAGTGCCCACAGCGGCGGAGAGTCACATAGCAAAGTACTCTTAATGTTTTTTTAATGGGATTCAGTGGGCACTGAGGTGGTCGTCGCGTTCTTTTCCCCGTGGGTTTCGTGATATTCAACCCACGCTACAAAGTACTGGTTGACGCTGTGCAGCTGATAGCTGACGGCTGATAGCTACTATTTTCACTTTCTTACAGACGTAAAAAAGCCCGACTATTACTAGTCGGGCTTTCTTGTATTTGGAGCCTGG
>NZ_PNCU01000040.1:0-91144 GCF_005886915.1 Pseudoalteromonas sp. S3776
GTTGCCTACATGGATGTAGGTAAGGGGCGTGAGCAGGACGCGGAAGCTTTGCTCGGTTTTTACTTATTCTTACATGGATGTAAGTCATTAGAATAACGCAGGAGCAGTTATCGAGCCCACTAGGTTACAAACCTCGCGCCGCGATTTAATCGTCCCTAGATTGAACAAATTTCAATCCGCAAAGATCAACACGCCCTAGTTCAAATATTGTATTCCAGCATGCCGATACGCTTTCAATATCACTTTGGTAATCTTTACGTGACACCAAGCGCCCTTGCTGATTTAGGCTTAATACGTGGTAGCGCGAGCGATAATCAATATACGCTTGAATCAATTGCTGCTTTTGCGCTTTAGTGATACACCCAATCGCAGCAGCGTCTGTGAGTATTCTCACGTTATCAGAAAATTCCGTTAACTGGCTAAACTGAGGGGCGTTTTTAAGCACTAAATATTGAGTTATAAATTCAATGTCGGTCATGGCGCCTACATCTTGTTTTAAATCAAATTGCTCTGCGTTTCCCTTCGCTAAGTGGTTCCGCATTTTTTCGCGCATTTTAAGCACATCTTGCTTAAGTATATCTACATCGCGCGGAGCACATAATATCTCTTTACGAATTTGAGCAAAACGCGCTCTTAGCTCATCTTGACCTAATATTATGCGGGCGCGCACAAGCGCTTGATGCTCCCACGTCCACGCTTGGGTTTGCTGATAATGATTAAAGCTTTCTAAGTTAATAGCCAATAAACCAGAAGCACCTTCAGGGCGCAAGCGCGTATCAAGTTCATACAATATCCCCGAGGCAGTGCGGGTATTAAATAAGTGCATTAAGCGCTGCGCAAGTTTTAAATAAAACTGGCGTGAAGTAATCGATTTATCGCCATTGGTACTGCTATTACCGTCGTGATTATGAACAAATACAAGATCTAAATCAGAGTCGTAGCCGACCTCAAAACCGCCTGTTTTGCCGTACGCAATAACCGCAAACCCTTTATGCTCGTCATCTGTATTTGGCGGCATACCAAAACGCTTAACCGTGTTATACCACGCTATATTAACTGCTTGGTCTACCACTGCTTCTGCAAGAGCAGTTAAGTGATCGCTTACTTTCATAACATCAATCACACCGGTTGCATCTGCAGCCGCAATACGTAATTGATGAGTTTGTTTAAACTGTCTAAGCGCTTCCATTTGCAGCTCTAGGTCGTCGTGTTCTATACGTAAAAAGTATTGGCGTATTTCATCTTTATAGGCGCTCAACGGCGTAGGTTTGTAAAGCGCAGCAGGGTCTATTAGCTCATCAAGCAAAATAGGATAACGAGAAATATGCTCCCCTATCCACTTACTGTGGCAGCACAACAATACCAACTGCTTAAGCGCGCCTTGGTTTTCGTACAGTAATTCAAGGTAAGCTGTACGCGATACAATTTTATTTAAAATTCGGCACACCATGGTAAATGTTTCACCGCTGGCATTAAAATCGCTCAGCTGTTTAAGTAATAAAGGCATGAGCTTATCGAGAATATCACGCCCACGATTACCTATATTTACCTTACTTAAACGTTGTTTAAAGTCATGAAGAGGCACTTGCCATTGCTCTTTTATATCGTTTAAAAAGCTCACATCACCATGATCCCACGCACTTATAAACGCACCTTCGCAGGTATCAAGAGGGACCGTTTCCTCCCCTATCACCAATAAAAATTCATCGTGAATTTTAGCCATAACCTGCTCAATGTGCGCCATAGTATGATTAAAGCTTTCAGATTCGAGCAAATAGTTTAGCCGCGCTTGATTGAGCTCATCATCTGGCAGGGTTTGCGTTTGTTGATCGTCAAACATTTGTAAATATTGCTCAACCTTACGTAAGTGCAAGTAGTTATGCTTTAACTCATTGGCTTCTTGTTCATCGATCGCTTGGTTTAGAATTAACTGCTCTAGGGCATACAGTAGCGATTGAGTTTGTAAGTTTGCCTCTCGCCCACCGCGCACCATTTGCAAAGCCTGGACAATAAATTCAACCTCACGAATACCACCTGCTCCTAACTTTATATTATTGGTCAGGCGTTTACGTCGCACCTCTTGAGCTATCATTAGCTTCATTTTTCTCAGCGATTCGATCACCGAAAAATCTATATAACGGCGGTAAACAAAGGGCTTTAAAAGCTGTATAAATTCATCCCAATACTGATTAGGTGTGCCTATTAAGCGCCCTTTTAACATGGCGTAGCGTTCCCAATCGCGGCCTTGCTCTTGGTAGTAATCTTCTATGGCATGAAAGCTCATCACTAAAGGCCCGCTTTCGCCAAATGGACGCAAGCGCATATCGACCCTAAATACTTGGCCATCACCAGTGACTTGGTTAAGTGCATTAATCAGTTTTTGCGCTACCTTTGTGTAAAACACTTGCGCTTCAACAGGTTTACGCCCACCTTGAGTAGGTACATTACGCGGATAGGCAAAAATTAAATCTATATCCGATGAGTAATTAAGTTCGTGACCGCCCAATTTCCCCATGCCTAAAACCATTAAAGGCAAAGGGTTACCTTGCTCATCGAGAGGCTCGCCTGCTGTTTTTGCAGTATGTGCATGCGCCCACCTATTGGCGCTACTAATCAACATATCAGCCAATAGGCTTATGTATTTAATACTGTCACTAATTGGGTTATCGCAGCATAAATCGAGGTAGGCTACTTTTAGCCAGTATTTTTCTCGGTACTGGCGCAAAATTTTATTGCACTGGTTTTCATCTACCTGTAGCAGATCAAGGCCGTCGAATGGCGCGGGAACGTCTCGGCTAAATTGCTCGTCTGGGTTTATTAACCAGTCTTTTAATTGAGGTTGCGACTCTAAACTACGAAAAGCAAAGTCGCTCAGAGCACATAATTTTACAACTTCTTCTTGTATAGGTTGCTGCGGATAGAGCTCTGCAAAGCGGGCTGAGCCAAGTTTCTGTAATTGAATAGGAAGTTGCATTTTATTACTCATCAATCCTCTCTTTTATATATTTACTAACCATACTAGAATAACTAAAACCAAGAAAGGTTATCTCTACTTAGGATCAGCATGTCATATTTATCATTATCTAACACCAGTTTAATTGCGATTGCTATTAGTTTTGCGGTTATATGCATTACGATTTTTAGCCTGAGAATTGTTGCTCAAGTAAAAGCAAAACAAGCACTTAAAGATGAGCTAGCGCAGCATGATAACTTTGCCATGGGTATAAGCTTCGCTTCAGAGATTACCGTGGTTATTGCCACCATGGCATTTTTATTTGATGAAATTAGTATGAGCGCAGCACAACATAATCCCTTAAAAGTGATTGTTTTAATTGTTCTGTTATTTACATTTATTAAAGCCGGCCATTTAATTCACAGAAAGTGGATTTTGCACAGATTTAATGAAGAAGAAGCCATACTAAAGCAAAATGTATGCGCTGCAATGGTGGATTCTGGCATGTTACTAGCCAACTGCATTATTGCACTGGGACTTTATACATGGACCCATGCACAAGGGTTTAGCAACTTACTCATTGCTTTTGTAAGCTTTTTTACGTTACAAGGAATGTTTGCACTAGATAGTAAGATACGTGAATACCGCTTTGCTAAAGTAAACCAAGGTGCCTCGCTGCAAAGCAACTTTAATTTAGAAAATACCTCTATAGGCATTAGATATGCAGGAAAATCAATAGGTTTAGCACTCGCTGTTTATGCAGGGTTATCAAGTGCTGCCTTTCAAAATGGAAAAATGGTCGAAAATATATTTACACTGGTAATGCATTGCGGTGTAATGTGGGCGTTATTATATTGTTTAAGTTTTGTAATAAAAGCAATTTCATTGCCCAATATTGATACTGCTTTAGAGGTAGACCATCAAGACAATATAGGCATAGCTTGCATTGAGTTTGCTGTTTTTTGTGCTATAGGCTATTTACTTATTAGCATGTTTTCACTTTAACGCCACGCTATTAAATAAGTCGCCAAGCGCCCCGTATTTAGTTAACTGGCACAACACATTTGCATAAAGCAACGGGGCCCTATGTCATTTGAAGTAACTAACTATTTGTTAATTGATATAGACAACGAATTTAGTCGCACATTTGCTGAGTATTATTTTAAGCACGCCACACCCAATACACCCAGCACCTTAATAGTTGCAGGCAGTAACACCCGTAAGCTGGTTAAAATGATGTTTGACGAGCTTATTAAAGATTACTGTTATTGCGATTTAGAAAACGAAATTAGCGTATCTGAGTTGGCCACTTACCTGCATGAGCATCACGATATACAGGGGGTGTTATTTAATAACACCGACTACCTCCTAGCCGACGAAAAGCAACGTTTTATTTATAATTCTCTACATGAAAAACGCTATGTAGTCAGTGCTGATGATAGCGGCTATACATTTGATCGTATTACTGACGAAGGCTTTAAAAATCACTTATCGTGCGACACAGATATTGCTGAAACACCCAAAGATTTAGTCGCACTCGCCAAGACACTCAAATAAATAATTGCGTACAACGCCCTGCTTACTTACCATAGCGATATACACCTTTACGCTATACAATAAGTGATTCCCATGCGAGTACCTCATATTTATCAGGCATCGAGTATTGCCTTAAACACCCCGGTTTCTTTAAACGACGATGCAGCGGGCCATATTGGCCGCGTATTGCGCATGAAAGTCGGCGAACATGTGTCTATTTTTAATGGCGAAGGCGGTGAATACTTCAGTGAAATTATAGAGGTCACTAAAAAGTCAGTTGTTGTTATGCCACTGCGTTTTGATGAGCATAATGTCGAATCTGAGCTTAACATTCATTTAGGCCAATGCGTATCACGCGGCGACAAAATGGACTTTACCATTCAGAAATCTGTTGAGTTAGGTATTAACGAAATCACCCCTATTTTTAGCCAGCGCTGTGGCGTTAAACTCAGTGGCGACCGGTTAGAAAAAAAACACCAACAATGGCAAAAAATTGCAATTTCAGCCGCTGAACAATCGGGACGTAACTATGTGCCAGTTGTTCATCCACCGGTTGATTTAAAGCAATGGCTTGAGCAACATACAGACGAAATTAAGCTCACCTTGCATCCGCGAGCCGAGCACAGTATTAAAACAATAACCGTTCCAAGCGCCGGTGTACGCTTTTTAGTAGGCCCTGAAGGGGGCTTCACTGACGAAGAAATGGCGCAAACTAAACAGCAAGAATTTGTTGATATTCGTTTAGGGCCACGTGTTTTACGAACAGAAACAGCCGCTTTAACGGTCTTAAGTGCATTACAGTTACAATTTGGCGATTTAGCTAATTGAAATAGCTCAATGGCACCCTCATATTAAAACTATTAACACTCTAGTAGTAATTATAATTAGATTAAGGCACAGCGCATGGCGATAAAGTTAGGTATTATTTCTGATCCTATTAGTGGATTTAACATCAAAAAAGACACCGGTTTTGCAATGATGATGCAAGCGCAAGAACGTGGCTATGAAATTTATTACATGGAGATGGATGATTTATCACTTCGCCAAGGTAAGTCGTATGCAACCGCAGCAAAAGCGCAGGTATTTAATAACACGCAAAAGTGGTACGAACTTGAAGAGAAAACCACAATAGCACTTGCCGACCTTGACGTTATTTTAATGCGTAAAGATCCCCCGTTCGATACAGAGTACATTTACGCAACGTATATCTTAGAACGTGCAGAGCAAGAAGGTACGTTAATTATTAATAAACCACAAAGCCTGCGCGATGCTAACGAAAAGCTATTTACAGCGTGGTTTAGCGAGCATACGCCCGATACATTAGTAACACGCAGCCAAGCGCAAATACGCGCATTTTTATCTGACCATAAAGACATTATTTTAAAACCACTTGATGGCATGGGCGGCGCGTCTATTTTTCGTATCAAAGAAGATGATGCAAACATTGGTGTTATTTGTGAAACGCTCACTGAGCACGGTAGCCGCTTTGCTATGGTGCAAAATTACATTCCAGAGATCAAACAAGGCGACAAACGCGTATTGGTTGTTGATGGTGAAGTAATTCCGTATTGTTTAGCGCGTATTCCACAAAATGGTGAAACCCGCGGTAATTTGGCGGCAGGTGGTCGTGGTGAAGCCCGCCCACTTAGCGAGTCAGATCTTAAAATAGCGCAAGCAGTTGCCCCTACACTTAAAGAAAAAGGGCTAGTGTTTGTAGGCTTAGATATTATTGGCGACAAGCTCACCGAAATTAACGTAACTGCACCAACCTGTGTACGTGAAATTGAAGCCGCTTACGATATATCTATTACCGGTATTTTGTTTGATGCCATTGAGCGTAAGCTAGCTAAATAAATACCATTTAAGAGTCCATTAATTTAAGTATTTCATACAATTAATGGACTTTTTATACGCTACGTATATATCTATGCCATACTCAAAGTTCAATAAGTATTCATAAACTAAAAGGGTGAAATCTATGCAATCATTAGAAAATCATTTTTTAATCGCTATGCCGTCGATGCAAGACCCTTTTTTTAAACGTGCCGTTACCTATATTTGTGAGCACAATGAAGATGGGGCTATGGGATTGGTGATCAACCAGCCTATTGATGTAACCGTTGGTGAGCTTTTAGATAAAATAGAAATAGACAACGACAAAACTCAACAAGCCGCGCAAGTCTCTGTGTTTGCAGGTGGTCCGGTTAAAACCGACCGGGGTTTTGTACTTCATTCACCTCAGCCTGGTTACTCTGCAAGCCAAAAGCTCAGCAGTGATATAATGATCACCACATCAAAAGATGTACTTGCCAACCTGACCACCGCCCACGCACCTGAGCAATTTATTATCACGCTTGGTTATTCTGGCTGGGAGCAAGGACAACTTGAGCAAGAGCTTTTAGATAACAGTTGGTTGATCATTAAAGCCGATCCGAAGATCATTTTTGATACGCCGGTTGAAAAACGCTGGGAAAAAGCAGTTTCAATGCTGGGCTTTGATGTTAGCCAGCTTTGCAGTGAAGCTGGACACGCTTAAAGAACCATAATGACTAAAAAGAACCTTAAACCTCAAGGCCAACGTACCGTAATGGGTTTCGACTTTGGCACAAAAAGTATTGGTATTGCTATAGGGCAAGAACTCACTGGCAGCGCCTCTAGCCTCAAGGCTGTAAAAGCCCAAGATGGTATTCCTAACTGGGAGCATATTGCAGTTCAAGTTAAAGAATGGCAACCCGACTTAATGGTGGTTGGGTTACCGCTTAATATGGATGGCACTTCGCAAGAGGTAACCTTTAAAGCTAAAAAGTTTGCTAACCGCTTGCACAACCATTACGGCATACCGGTGCAAACACAAGACGAGCGACTCACAACTGCCGATGCAAAAGCGCGTTTATTTGAGCACGGTGGCTATAAAAATTTAGGAAAAGGAAATGTCGATAATATGTCGGCCGTGATTATTTTAGAGAGTTTTTTTGAAGCCAGTTATGGTGAATAAGTAATTCTATCCCTAAAAAAAGCGCCTACCGGCGCTTTTTTTATGGATAGAATGCACTATTAATTGCTGTTTTTATCATCGAGTCCATCAATGGTGACACCTTGTAAAAACCCTGCACCTTGTTGCTCGTTGTTGCGCAGTTTAATCATTAAGCGTAAATCATTTGGCGAGTCAGCATGATGCAGCGCATCGGCGTAGTTAATACGTTGCTGCTTGTATAGCTCAAATAAAGCTTGGTCAAAGGTTTGCATGCCCATTTCTTTAGATTTAGACATGGCCTCTTTAATGCCGCCAATATCGCCACTTTTTATTAGCTCTGCCACCATAGGGGAATTTAGTAAAATTTCTATCGCGGCAACACGCCCTTCCCCATCAGACGTTGGAATAAGCTGCTGCGCCACAATAGCGCGTAAGTTAAGCGCTAAATCGTACTTAAGCTTGTCGTGCTTTTCTTTGGGGACTAAGTGCATAATACGGTCAATGGCTTGGTTTGCGTTATTAGCATGCAGTGTAGCCACACATAAGTGGCCGGTTTCAGCAAAGCTCAGTGCGTATTCCATGGTTTCTTGCGAACGTATTTCACCAATTAATATTACATCTGGAGCTTGGCGTAGTGAGCTTTTAAGTGCCGATTCAAAGCTGTCGGTATCAAGCCCTACTTCGCGCTGAGTAATAATACTTTTACGGTGCTCGTGTACAAACTCAATCGGATCTTCAATGGTGAGTATATGACCACGCTGGTTGCGGTTTCTGTAACCGATTAAGGCAGCCAGTGAGGTTGATTTCCCCGTACCAGTACCACCCACAAACAGCACTAACCCACGCTTTGACATAATTACATCGGTAAGTGTAGAGGGCAACCCTAAATCACTTACATCTGGTATTTGCGTTACAATGCGGCGAATAACCATGCCTGCTCTATCGCGTTGCCAAAAAGCCGATATACGAAAACGCCCTTCGTCTGTGGCTATTGCAAAATTACACTCTTTAGTTGAGTGAAACTCATTTTTTTGTTTATCACTCATTGCTGACTCTACTAGCGCAAGCGATTGCTCATCACTCAACTTATCGTCGCTAAGAGCGATAAGCTCACCATTAATTTTTGCGCTAACAGGTAACTGACTAGATACAAAAAGATCAGAGCCTTTTTTCTCGATCATAATTTGTAAAAAGTGATTTAAAGATAAATTCATAGTAAGTCCTTAGCCACCAAACTGTGTTTTGTCTTGGGCTTTTTCTTTCGCGGCTGCAGTAGTCACAATACCGTGATTAACTAAATTATTTAAACATTGATCCATGGTTTGCATGCCATGCGATGCACCCGTTTGGATAGACGAATACATTTGTGCAATTTTATCTTCACGAATTAGGTTACGAATCGCCGGCACACCAATCATAATTTCGTGAGCAGCCACTCGCCCACCGCCAATTTTTTTAAGTAGTGTTTGCGAAATAACGGCGCGCAGCGACTCAGAAAGCATTGAACGCACCATGTCTTTTTCTTCACCTGGGAATACATCAATAATACGGTCAATGGTTTTTGGTGCCGAGGTGGTATGTAGCGTACCAAATACTAAGTGACCGGTTTCTGCGGCGGTCATCGCAAGGCGAATAGTCTCTAAATCACGTAGCTCACCGACGAGGATTACATCCGGGTCTTCACGCAGCGCGCTGCGCAGTGCATTAGAAAAGCTGTGCGTATCACGGTGCACTTCACGTTGGTTTATAAGGCTAAGTTTATTATCGTGTACAAATTCGATAGGATCTTCAATGGTGAGGATATGGTGATGTTTTGTTTGATTTATATAATCGACCATAGCCGCAAGGGTTGTTGATTTACCTGAACCCGTTGGGCCGGTAACCAATACTAAACCACGAGGGTTATCTGATATTGTTTTAAAAATATCTGGCGCACCTAAATCCTCAAGCGTCAGTACATCGCTAGGGATGGTACGAAACACCGCTGCAGGGCCGCGGTTTGAGTTAAATGCGTTAACACGAAAACGCGCAAGGTTAGGCACTTCAAACGAAAAATCCACTTCTAGGTTTTGTTCGTAGTCCTTGCGCTGATTATCGTTCATAATGTCGTAAACAAGACTGTTTACGTCTTTGTCTGCAAGTGCAGGTATATTAATGCGGCGAACATCACCATCTACGCGTATCATAGGTGAAACACCTGACGATAAGTGTAAATCAGATGCTTTGTGTTGCACACTAAACGCTAATAATTCGGTAATATCCATTTATGACTCCACAACTAACTGATAAATATATGGTTACAATAGCAGAACGACTCACATCCGCCTACGCTAGAATTGCCAGCGCGGCCAAAAATGCTAAACGTAGTAGTAATGAAATTACCCTACTAGCAGTATCAAAAACAAAACCATGCGACGATATTATTGCTGCTTACGAGCACGGCCAACGCCAATTTGGCGAGTCTTATGTTCAAGAGGCTGTAGATAAAATAGCTCAACTACACACATTTAGCGACATCATTTGGCATTTCATTGGCCCAATCCAATCAAATAAAAGCGCCCTTGTTGCCGCTAATTTTGACTGGGTACAAAGCGTAGATAGAATAAAAATAGCTAAGCGATTAAACACTCAACGCCCCACTGATAAAGCCCCTTTAAACGTGCTTATTCAGGTAAATATAAGCGCAGAGGAGGCAAAGTCGGGCTGTAGCATTGAGCAAATACCCGAGCTGGCTGAGTTTATTGACCAATGTGAACAGCTTAATTTACGCGGTTTAATGGCTATTCCAGCTAAAAGCGACGATCCGAGTGAACAAAGTCAATCTTTTGAGCAATTACACGCTTGCTTTGATAAACTAAAGGCCCAATATCCTCATATAGATACGTTGTCGATGGGGATGAGTAATGATGTTGAAGCCGCCATAAGCGCAGGCTCAACCATGGTGAGGATCGGCACAGATATTTTTGGAACGCGAACTTAAAAGGTGATAACAGACATATGTCAGATAAAACAATCGCATTTATAGGCACAGGTAACATGAGCTACGCCATTATTGGTGGCATGGTAAAAAACGGTTTTAATGCAAACAACATCATTGCGACAAACCGCAACCAAGAAAAGCTTGCCAAGGTAGCAGACGATTTCAAGGTGAAAACCACCAGCGATAATAACGAAGCCTTACGCGATGCTGATGTCATTGTATTGTCTGTTAAACCACAAATGATGGGCGATTTATGTAAATCGTTCCAAGATTCGGGTATCGACTTTAGTGATAAACTGTTTATTTCGGTAGCGGCGGGTTTAACCGTTAAGCGCCTGCGCGAAATGCTAGGCCAAAACGTTAAAATGGTACGTTGTATGCCAAACACCCCATCGTTACTTGGGCGTGGTGTATCGGGTTTATTTGGCGCAGATGAAACAGCCGAAGAGCACGACTTTGTACAACAAGTATTTGAGTGCACAGGTATTGTTGTGTGGGTTGAGCAAGAGTCACAAATCAACGATATAATAGCCGTAACAGGCTCATCGCCCGCTTACTTTTTCTTATTTATGGAAGCAATTGAAGAAAAAGCGAAAGCACTTGGTTTTAACGATGAAGATGCACGCCGCTTGGTGCAGCAAACGGCGCTGGGCGCAGCCGAAATGGCATTGAGCCAACCAGAGATAAGCATTTCGCAATTACGCGCTAATGTAACCTCTAAAGGCGGCACGACTCATGCAGCTGTTGAGCATTTAAAAGGCGAAGGCCTAGTGCAAACAGTGAGCGATGCAATGGATGCGTGTATAGCGCGTGCGATGCAAATGGAAAAAGAACTTTAAAACTACTTTTTATTGAAGGTTACACTATGAATGCCATGCAATTTTTGATCAGTACCCTATTTGATTTGTTTTTAATGGTGGTGCTACTGCGTTTTTGGCTACAGTGGGCAAAAGCCGACTTTTACAACCCAATGAGCCAATTTGTGGTTAAAGCAACCTCGTTTGCGGTCAACCCTTTGCGTAAAATAATACCTGGATTTGGCGGGCTCGATTTAGCCTCTCTATTGCTGGCATTTATAGTGGCTGTAGCCAAAATTAGTACTTTAATGCTGGTGATATACGGCGCATGGGCTGCGCAACCTGTGCTTATACAAGCACTTATTACCGTACTTAAAGAAGGCCTAAACTTAATATTTTGGGTATTAATTATTCGCGCAATTTTAAGCTGGGTAAGCCAAGGTTATAACCCAATAGAGGCCGTTTTCCACCAGCTTACTGAGCCAATGCTCAAGCCGCTTCGTAAAGTTATTCCACCCATGGGTGGCTTAGATTTATCGGTGCTAGTCTTAATTATTGGTATTCAATTTTTGCAAATGCTGTTAATGGACTTTTTAGCCTAAACGTTTGTTATCAGCAATAGAGGCCCTTTGGCCTCTTTTTATATAGGACACCCTTATGAACCGTTTGATTAAGTTTTGCTTTATTAGTTTTTTAGCCTTTGCCTTTAATGCGCAAAGTGAACAATTGCAAGGTGCGCAATACAAAGAGCTGGGCCCTTGGCAAGTCCATTACATTGCTTTTCCATCGACCTTTATTCAGCCACAAATAGCTAAAGCATATGGCCTAGAACGTAGTGGTTATAAGGGCATTGTTAATATTTCAGTGCTGAAAAACAACAGCGATAAAACCGCGCAAACCGCCAAACTTAGCGGCTTTGCAAAAAACCTACTGGGTAATAAGCAAGCCCTTACTTTTAAAGAAGTTAAAGAAGGTGACTCAATTTATTATCTTGCACAAGTAAATTACACCAACGAAGAAATTTTACGTTTTGAAATTGAAATACAGCAAAGTAACCAATCTCAAAAACTTAAGTTTCAGCAAAAATTTTATGTAGATTAATATCATGACTAAAACTTTAGTACTTGCTACAGGTAACCCTGGCAAAGTAAGTGAGCTGGCAAATATGCTCAGTCCACTGAGTATAAACGTGGTTCCACAAAGCGACTTTAACGTAGGCGAAGTGGCCGAAACCGGCACCACCTTTGTGGAAAATGCGATAATTAAAGCTCGCCATGCAGCTAAAATAACCGGTATGCCAGCTATAGCTGATGACTCAGGTTTAGAAGTTGACGGACTCAACGGTGCGCCGGGTGTTTACTCTGCCCGCTTTGCGGGCGAAAGCGCAAGCGATCAAGACAACATAGATAAACTGCTTAATGATTTAGGTAGCAACCCAAACCGTAAAGCCCGTTTTTGGTGTGTACTGGTATTAATGCGCCACGCAGATGACCCTACCCCGCTTATTTGCAGTGCAAGCTGGGAAGGCGAAATTACACAAACCCAACAAGGTAAAGGCGGCTTTGGTTACGATCCGGTATTTTTTGTTGCTGAGCAAAACTGTACCAGTGCCGAGCTTACTAAAGCGCAAAAAAATGCAGTGAGTCATCGCGGCCAAGCACTTAAAAAGTTATTACTAGAGCTACAAAGCAAAGGCGGCCTGTGAACCTTCCACCACTGAGCTTATACGTGCACGTACCTTGGTGCGTGCAAAAATGCCCCTATTGCGATTTTAATAGCCATGGGCAAAAAGGCGACATTCCTGAAGCTGAATATGTTCAACATTTAATTGACGACTTAAAAGCCGACTTGCACTTGGTGCAAGGACGTAAAATACACAGTATTTTTATTGGCGGTGGCACCCCTAGCCTATTAACGGGTGATGCTTACACTCGTCTACTTAAAGAAGTTGATAGCCTAATTGGCTTAAGTGACAACTGTGAAATAACCCTTGAGGCAAACCCAGGTACAGTAGAGACGAATCGCTTCAAAGAATATGTAAAAGCAGGCATCAACCGGATTTCTATTGGCGTGCAAAGCATGCAAAACGACAAGTTAAAAGCACTGGGGCGTATTCATGGCGCCGATGAAGCGCACTACGCAGCAGAGCAAGCCAAACAAGCTGGATTAAATAGCTTCAACCTTGATTTAATGCATGGCTTACCGGGGCAAAGCCTTGACGATGCACTAAGCGATTTAAAAAAGATTATTGCTTTAAATCCGCCACATATATCTTGGTATCAGCTTACTATTGAGCCAAATACTCAATTTGCTTCAAAACCGCCTACTCTACCGCAAGATGAAACCTTATGGGATATTCAAGAGCAAGGCCAAGCACTCCTTGCCCAAGCAGGTTATATTCAATACGAAATATCCGGTTATGCAAAGCCTGGCTTTCAATGCCAACATAACTTGAATTATTGGCGTTTTGGCGATTATCTCGGTATTGGCTGTGGCGCTCATGGTAAGGTGACTGATGCAAAAACCGGTGTAATCACTCGCACCGAAAAGGTTAAACACCCACGTGGCTATATGAATATGTTAAAACCATATATGTACAAAAATTGGCAAGTAGAACAAGACGATTTAGCCTTTGAATTTTTTATGAATCGTTTTCGCTTAGTAGAGCCTTGCCCAGTTGAAGATTTCAGTGCGCTGACTAGTCAGCCGCTACAAAGCCAGCAAGCGGCTTTAACTAAAGCAATAAATGCAGGCTTGTTAATACAAGAAAACGGCCACTGGCAAGTAAGCCTTAAAGGCCATCGTTTTTTAAATGACCTGCTAGAATTGTTTGTGTAGTGGTTTTTGACCACGCGCGATAAACATAAAAGACAAGCAAATAAATATAATACACCCTAATGGGTTTCTAACAACAAAGGGAAAACAATGCGTAAACTTACCTTTATTGCAGCTGCCGTGAGCGTTGCTATTTTAGCCGGCTGCCAACATGCACCACAACAAACAACGCCAGCACCTGCAGTGCAAGCGCAACCTGTGCAAAGCGAAATAGACAAAGCGAATGCGTTTTTTGAAGATACCTTTAACCGCGATGTAATGAGCAGCCCGGTTTACCAAACTTACATGGGTATCAAAAAAGACTACGATAAATGGGATGACGGCAGCGAAGAGCGCAAACTAAAAGACTTAGCACAAGCAAAAGCCGATTTAGTTGAACTAAAAGCCATTAATCGCGACCTGCTTGATGATGCCACTAAAGTAAGTTACGACTTAAAAAAACAAGACCTAGAGAGCTCAATTGCAGACTTTAAATGGCGTTACCATAACTACCCAGTTAACCAAATGTTTGGTACGCACTCTATGGTGCCTGCGTTTTTAATTAACCAGCACTCAATTAGTAACGTTAAAGAAGCTAAAGATTACATTGCACGTTTAAACGGCGTACCTGCAGTATTTGATCAGCTTATTACTGATTTAGAAACCCGTGCTGATAAAGGTATTATCGCGCCTAAATTTGTGTTCCCACATGTGATAGATTCGAGCAAAAACATCATTCATGGCGCGCCGTTTGAAAAAGGCGAAGACTCTACACTTTTAGCCGACTTTAAACGTAAAGTAAGCGCGCTTGAAATTAGCCAAAATGAAAAAGATGCCTTAATCAATGATGCAACTGATGCATTAAAATCAGCCGTTAAGCCTTCTTACTCTAAGTTAATTAATTACTTAGCACAGCTAGAAAAACGCGCTGATAACCGCGATGGCGCATGGAAACTGCCTGACGGTGAAACGTTTTACAATAACGCACTTAAGCGCACCACCACCACTGACTTAACCGCTAAAGAAATTCATGCCATTGGCCTTGCTGAAGTAAAACGTATTCATGATGAAATGCGTGAAATTAAAGACAAAGTAGGCTTTAAAGGTGATTTAAAAGCGTTTATGCAGTTTATGAAAACGGATAAACAATTTTATTACGCCAATGACGAGCAAGGTAAACAACGTTATTTAGATGAAGCCACGGGCCTAATCAACACCATGAAAACTCGCCTAGATGAGTTATTTATTGTTAAGCCAAAGGCTGACCTTAAAGTTAAAGCCGTTGAAGCATTCCGCGAAAAAGCAGCGGGTAAAGCATTTTACCAACAACCTGCGCCAGATGGCTCACGCCCTGGTATTTACTACGCAAACCTTTACGACATGGAAGCAATGCCAACGTACCAAATGGAAGCATTAGCGTACCATGAGGGGATTCCGGGTCACCATATGCAAATTGCTATTTCACAAGAGCTTGAAGGTGTACCTAAGTTCCGTAAGTTTGGTGGCTACACAGCATATATTGAAGGTTGGGGTTTATACTCAGAGTACATTCCTAAAGAAATGGGCCTATACTCAGACCCTTACTCAGACTTTGGTCGCCTTTCGATGGAATTATGGCGTGCGTGTCGTTTAGTTGTTGATACCGGTATCCATGCAATGAAGTGGACTCGCCAAGAAGGTATTGATTACTACGTAAATAATACGCCTAACGCCACATCTGACGGTGTTAAAATGGTTGAGCGTCACATTGTAATGCCATCGCAAGCAACGGCTTACAAAGTGGGTATGCTTAAGATTTTAGAGCTGCGTGAAGATGCTAAAAAGCAACTAGGCGATAAGTTCGATATTCGTCAGTTCCACGACGTTATACTTAAAAATGGCCCTGTACCACTTAACGTACTAGAGAACTTTGTAAACGAGTGGGTAGCAAGTAAAAAAGCTTAATACTTGGTTATAAATAGAAAAAGGTCGCTGATGCGGCCTTTTTTGTTTTATAGTAATAAAAACGCTCAAAGGTAGAGTTAAGAATGGACTTAAGCATACAGTTACTTAATGCGCGCATTGCCAAGCATCAGCTAGACGAGCTTGATAACGACTTTAAACAGTTAACCCCTGCGCAACAAACATTGCAGCTAAACCACCTTTACGAAAGTGCTTTGCGAATGAGTATTAAATACGATTTTATGCAAAATGTGGCAATACGTATTTTAACAACCAACACCTTACCAGCACCTTTTATAAACCAATTAACAACGACTGATGCATTAACGTTTTTTACACCGGCATTAAAAGAAAATAACGGCTTTTTAGCACAAGACAGCCGAGGAAATAATGTGCTGCACAGTGTATTTAAACACGCCCATGCTCAAAAGCTGCCTTTTAACTACGTACGCTCATTAATGTTATTCGAATCTAACGATGGGCTAGCAAAAGCCTTAGCACAAACCAATGCGAGCGGCCTTACTCCTGTTGCCTGTTATATTGCTTATGCTGATAAACCTAGCACGCCAGTAAAGCATGAGTTTTCAGCATTATTAGCGCTTATGGAAATAGAACAGAAACAAACCCCAACCGCTAAACAACAATTAGTAAATGTTTTAAAAGGCGTAAACATTAACGAAACCGGTATTTTACTTAGTGCAGCTTACCTACAACGTTCAACAGCACACATTGCCCACCTAGTGAGAGCGATTTAGTCACTTAAATAATACTCTACACTGGTGACCACCCTCACCTTTTTAATGTGAGGGGTATTAGAGTCGCGATTGCTAATACTAAATTGCCCTTGGCGCGCGGATTTTATTTTGCCAAGTGTTGAGTTCGAATCCTTAGCAAATTTGTTAGCGACTTCTCGGGCTTTTTCTGTAGCCTCTTGCACCATTGCAGGCTTGATATCGTTAAGGCCGGTAAATAAATATTCGACCCTGGTTTCGTAACTATCCTGTACTATTGCGATACCTTGCTTCGCCAGTTGGCTTACTTTGCCTAATGCATTTTGGACTTTGTCGGGCGCGTTAGAATAAACAATAATGTTAGCGCGGGCTAAATAACGAAATTTTTGATTATCGTTACCATATTCACGGGCCTGTTTATCAATAATTGACTGGCTGCCGGTACTTATTTCGTCATCATCAAAGCCATGTAACTTTAAAAAAGCAATCACTGCACTATTTTTTTGCTCAACTCGACTAACCAATTTTTCTAAGTTGTTGTCTGCATCAGTGTATTGCAAAGGCCAAATAACCGTATCGGCATTAACCTCACGCTCAGCTAACCCTTTTACCTGTACACTTCGGTCCATACTTTTTACATCAACGGCAGCACTTTTAATAATAAAGCCAAATAAAACTAAGCCTATACTTAAACAAATAGCAGCAAAAACAGTGTAAACATGGGGTGTTTTATTCACAAAAATCTCCTTGATTGATATCAATAATAAGCATTTACGCGCTCGAAATAACACAGCAAACAGGGTACATTGTGAGTATAAATAACGCAAAACATTATCAGCCAAGGATATAGCATGAGCCTAAAGCGTATTAGCCAATTTTTTAATCCGGCCTCGGTAGCTGTTATTGGCGCCTCGAATACCTCTACTCGCGCGGGGTTTGTGGTTATGCGCAATTTATTACAAGGCGGATTTAAAGGGCCAATTATGCCCGTCACCCCAACCCATAGTGCGGTACACGGAGTGCTTGCTTATCCTGATATTGCAGCGCTGCCCAAGGTGCCCGACTTAGCCGTTATTTGTACTAATAAAAATACCTTACTAAGCATTATTGAGCAGTTAGGTCAGCTAGGCTGTAAAAGTGCGATTGTGATTGCCGATGGACTTTCATTGAGCCAAAAAACGGCCTTGAAACATGCAGCTAATCACAATAACGTTACCTTGCTTGGACCTAACTGTTTAGGGCTACTTATCCCGCATATTGGTCTCAATGCCAGCTTTTCACACACCGTAGCAGCACCGGGAAAACTGGCATTTATATCGCAATCTGCAGCGGTGTGCTCCACTATTTTAGATTGGGCTAAAAATAAAGAAATTGGCTTTTCGTATTTTGTATCTGTGGGTGATTGCCTAGATATTGATTTTGACGAGCTACTCGACTTTTTAGGCCGTGATGCAAAAACCAAAGCGATTCTGCTCTACATAGATAATATAGAGGATATCCGCGGGTTTATCTCAGCAGCACGCGCAGCTGCATTTAGCAAACCCGTCATAGCCATTAAAACGGGTAAAACTGGCGCAGGCGCACTGGCCGCCGAAATCCATACCGGTGGCAAACAAAGTTCAGATGCAGTGTACGATGCGCTTTTTCAACGTGCTGGTATGCTTCGGGTGAGTGATTTGCGCGAACTTTTTGCAGCCACTCAAACACTCGCCATTCACCCAAAACTGTTAAAAGTTGAGCAGTTAACCATTTTAACTAACGGCGGCGGACCGGGTGTCATGGCGGTTGATGAGCTGATTTTAAATTCCGGTAAGCTTGCCCAGCTAAGCGAGCAAACCCGAGCGGCACTAAATAAAGTGATCCCCCAGTCGGATACTACATCTAACCCTGTTGATATTTTTGGCGACTCTGCACCAGCCCGTTACAGGCAAGCATTGGAGATTTTACTACGCGCCGAAGAAGTTAGAAACTTACTTATTATTCATACTCCCTCAGCTCTTGCACCGAGTGAAGACTACGCCGATATGATAGTTCAAACCTTAAAAAAAATACCAAAGATGGCGCGCCCTTATGTCATGACCAACTTTATGGGGGAAGATGCAGCTTATGCCGCTAGGCGTGTTTGCTCTAACCATACTATTCCAACCTATCGCACGCCCGAGGGTGCCGTTGGCGCATTTATGCATTTGGTCAGCTATCGTCGTAACCAAAAGCATTTAACGCAAACTCCGGAATCAAACACTGACGATGCCAAAATAAATAAAACTGCGGCCACTTCACTCATTAACGAATTTTTAGAAGAAGATCAAAGCTACTTACCCACGCATCAAGCAAGCCAAATCCTTAGTCATTATGGTGTTGAGTGTATTAAAACAAAAGTAGCCTACACGCCCACAGAAGCGCGTGAGCAAGCAATTGAATTAGGCTTTCCCGTAGCGTTAAAGTTGATTAGTCCAAGTATTGCCTCTAAATCAGAAGTCGGTGGGGTGGTACTCAATCTCAACGATGCAAACGAAGTTGAACAAACTGCCTTTGCCATGCTGATACGCATTAAAAACACCTATCCAGATGCGGTTATTGAAGGGTTTTCACTACAAAAAATGGCGCCCCGTGCTGGTGCTAATGAGCTGCGAATCGCCATTAAAACCGAGCCTAATTTTGGCCCCGTTATATTACTTGGTGAAGCAGGTAATGGGTTAGAGTATGCCCAAGCAGCCGTTGCTTTGCCGCCGCTTAATATGAACTTAGCTAAATACCTCATTGCAGCAGCAAACGATAAAGGCGTATTAAAAGATCGTATCCTGCCAGAAAAAGTCGATAAATACCGCCTGTGCGCCCTACTCACACGTATATCTCAACTTGTTGTCGATCAACCCGATATAAGTGCCATGGAGCTAAACCCTATTTTAGCCAGTAACGGCCAATTTTTAGTGCTTGATGCCACCATTACTGTTAACCGTTATCAGACACGTGGCGATCGTGAACGTTTATGTATACGCCCTTACCCTATTGACCTTGTAGAAGAAGTAACCCTTAAAAATAATACACGTGCTACATTAAGGCCTATTCGTCCAGAAGATGAAAAAGCCCACCAAGAGTTTGATCAATCCCTTAATAAAGAAGATCGCTACAAACGCTTTTTTGGCGAACTCCCCCAGTTTAATCACGATCAACTCGCAAAAATGACACAAATAGATTACGACCGAGAAATGGCCTTTATTGTTTGCCAACGCTTTGAAGGTAAAAGCCGCACACTCGGTGTAGCGCGGGTTATTATGGACCCTGATAATTTACATGCGGAGTTTGCCACAGTGGTTCGCTCTGACTACCAAGGTTTAGGTCTTGGCAGGTTACTGATGAGTGCTGCAATAAATCACTGTAAGCGCCAAGGCGTAGAAGTCATTGAAGGCATAACACTACCAGAGAACACCGGCATGATAGAACTAGCCCGTAAGTTAGGCTTTACTATCAGTCGTGATTTTGAAGAAGGCAGTATTAATATGCTGTTAAAGCTAAAAAAATGAAAAACACAGCACGGAAAACTTTAGCGCAGGTATTTGAAGGAACCGGTGATTACCGAACAGCAGGGCATATACTCGATACTGCGCTAATTGCTTTAATTATGCTTAACGTTGTTGCCATAGTGCTGGAATCAGTACCAAGTATAAATAAGCTTTATTACCCGCAATTTTTACTATTAGAAGTAATTTCAGTGGCTATTTTTAGCCTTGAATACCTCGCAAGACTTTGGGCCTGTGTCGATAAAAGCAAATACGCAGCTATAAAAGGTTCAAACGTAAAACGTCGGCTGCATTATTTTTTATCACCCTTAGCTCTTATTGATTTAATAGCCATTTTACCGAGTCTATTAATGTTCATGTTTCCTCTCGATTTACGTTTTTTACGGGTATTAAGGCTGCTAAGAGTATTTAAACTTACTCGCTACTCTCGTGCAATGCAGTTGTTATTACAAGCATTTAAAGACGAAGCAAGTTCATTACTGGCCGCATTTTTTATAATGTCGGTGGTGCTTATACTCGCCTCGTGTGGCATTTATTTATTAGAGCACGATATACAACCCGATAAATTTGGCTCTATCCCTGCGGCTATGTGGTGGGCTATGGCCACGCTTACCACGGTAGGTTACGGTGATGTTGTGCCCATTACTCCTGTAGGTAAGCTATTTGGTGGGGTGATCACCTTAGTGAGCATGGGAATGGTGGCAATCCCTACAGGTTTGCTTGCTTCAAGTTTTTCAGAGCAAATACGTAAACGTCGTCAGTTTTTTGAAGACGCCGTACATGAACAAATCCATGACGGCAGCCTAGATGACTCACAGCGCATGCACTTAGAAGAACTTCGCTATAAACTGGGTTTGAGTAAACTTGAGGCCAATAAAGCAATTAAAACTCAGCTTAATCAGCGTAACAGCCATTTATTTTGCCGTCACTGTGGTAAACGCCAATAAGCTTATTTTTACTAATTAAATATGTTACTCCAATCTTGTTTTATCAGTGCGGGAACAGCTTCTTTAGGTACTGGCTTACTAAATAAATAGCCCTGAAAATGCCTACAGCCTAACTGATTTAAAAACTGTAGCTGTTGTGTATTTTCAATGCCTTCAGCCACACACTCTTTACCTAGGCTATGCGCTAAGGTGAGCGTTGATTGAATAATCGCTTCATCATCAGAGTCCACACCAATATCTTGCACAAAGCTTCTATCTATTTTCAATACATCAATAGGAAAACGTTTTAAATACGTGAGTGAGGCATAGCCTGTACCAAAGTCATCCATGTAGAGTTTACAGCCAAGTTTTTTCAGCATTTCCATACTATGTAGTGCTCGTTTTGAGTCGCGCATTAAAATAGACTCAGTGATTTCAAACACTATCGCGTCTGAAGGTACATCAGCCTTTGTAAGTGCCTTATGGATTTCAGTTACCAGCTCTTCGTATTCAAAATCAAGCGCAGAGAGGTTAATCGACAAGTACAATTGTGGCGATATTTCTCGCCATTGTTTAAGCGCTTGTAACGCACGGGTAAAGGTCTGCAGCATTATTTTTGTTATTAAGCCAATGCTCTCAGCCGCTAAAGAAAATTCTTGCGTTGGCACTAACGTGTTTTCAGGCCAGCGTAATAACACTTCAAAGCCTTCGGTTTGCTGAGTGCGCGCATTCACTATGGGCTGATAATAATTACAAAACTGTTCTTCTTGGTATGCTTTAGTGAGCAACGACTCTAAATGCAGCGCTTTTTGTACATGCTGGTTCATCTCCTGCTTGTAAAACTTATAACTGCTTTCAAGGGACTCTTTTGCATGATACAGCGCGATACTCGCAGCTTTTAAAAGCGCAGCGTGATCGAGAGCGTCATCAGGTGCTATTGCAACACCTATGCTTAAATTAACGTTTACCACCTGGCCATTAAATTCCATATTTTGGCTGACAGAGTCTATCAATTTAGAGCAAATAAGTAGCACTTCTTCAATTTGTTGCACATCTTCCACCAGAACAACAAATTCATCGCCGCCAAAGCGGGCCACACTGGCTGATGGGCGTAATGCGCGTTTAATGCGCTTAGCCACTTGCTTTATTAGCTCATCCGCCGCTTCACGTCCAAATGAATCATTAAAGTATTTAAACCGCTTAATATTTACATGCAGCATAGCGACTTTGCATTGATGATTTTGTGCTTGCTCAATAGCATGCTCAACCCTGTCGTTAAACAGCATGCGATTAGGTAAACCGGTTAAGGAATCGTAATTAGCTAAAATATGTAGCTCATTTTCGGCTAATTTTTGTGCATGAATATCGGTTAAAATAATAACGTAACTGCTTAAGCGCTGCTCTGTGTCGGCAACCGCGCTAATTTTAACCAATACGTGGCGCTGCTCGCCATCGGCAAGTGTAACTAAATCTTCACACGAAAAATGCTCGCCAACGCTGAGCTTTTGCATAATACGTAAATAATCAAACTGACTACTACGTGAAATACCTAAATTTAAGGCGCGGCTAGAGCGTGGCTCACTCGGAAAGTTAAAGGCCGTTTGCAACGATTTGTTAGAGGCGCGAACCGTAAAGTTTTTATCAAGAATAAACACCCAATCACGGGTTTGCTCAAACGCAGCGGTAAATAAGCGGGCATGCTCTTCAAACACCATTTCGCGGGTCATATTGGTGTAAGTACCCGCTACTTTTTTAGGAGTCTGACCGCTCCATTCCACCACTTTGCCAAAGTCTTTATACCAACGCCAATAGCCTTTAGCGTGGCGTAAACGATAAGTGCAATTAAAGTAGCCTTTATCGGTTGATAAAAATTCTAACCATTCTAATCTGAAAAGCGCTTTATCTTGCGGGTGAATTTTAGCTAGGTAATCATCTAGGCTTACACTTTCTTGATCATATCCCAGTTCATTACATAAGCGCGGCTGGTAAATACTACTGGATGTTGACTGCCAATCCCACATGCCCGACTCACTGCCCTCTAAGGCTAGTTTTAATCGCGCTTCACTTTCTTTACTTTCTTTATTAGCGGCCAGTAATATGCGCTGAATTTTGTTGCGGCGCATTACCCAAAAAGCAATAAATGCTATAAACAAAATAGCATAAAGCACTATAAAATACGGTGCTCGCCACAGTGGATACTTAACACGAATTTTTAATACTGCAGGCGGAGTATACTCGCCTGTAAGCGGGTCTTTAGCCCATACCTTTAGTTGGTAATTACCTGGGTTTAATTTTGGAAATAACACCCGATTATTATTCCGCGTGTACGTTTTTTGCCCATCATCAAGCTGATACTCATAAATTATGCGCTCTTGATAGCTAAACGCCATTGCTGAAAACGCCACTTCTAAACCGATATCATCATGATTGAGTACTATTTCATTGAGTGGCTGTTTTAAATCGATAGATAAATCACGCGACATTAAATCAACCCGAGTGATATTTACGTGGTCAATTAATGAATGGTAATTTTGATTTTCCATTGGATGAAAATAAGTAATGCCCTTTAAGCTACCATAGGCAATTCGGCCATCTTTTAAGTGCGCCATAGCACTGCTGTTAAACTCAGCTGAAAGCAGTCCTTCTGATGTAGAAAACTGCTGAAAATGAAGTGTTTCTGGGTTTAGTCGCCATATACCTTTATGACTACTCATCCAAATCATACCATCATCATCCAGCACCATGTCGTAAAGTAAGGTACCTAGCTTGTTTTTTTCTAAATCAACGGTGTGCACTAACTCATAGCTTTTAGCATCAAGTCCTATCAAGCCAAAGTTAGAAAGCGAAATCCATAAAATACCATTGTTATCTACCACGTAAGAAAGCACATTAATAGCCACATTGTCGTGTTGTTTTGGCACTTTATAAATGGTGTTTAACGTTAATGTAGTTGGATTTACTTGGTATAAAATACCCGCATTAAAAAACAGTGGCATATCGGGCTTTGTTGCCAGCGCTGGCGAAAAACCATGCGCCAAAAACGGTTCTATTTTGCTAAAAGCCCCTTCTAATCGGGTGACTTTCTGGGTGTCGATATTGTATCTAAACATGCCATGATCTGAGTGCACATAGTATAAATCACCGTTTGGCATTAAAGTGACACCATGTACCCAACCCTGTATAAAATCTCTATTGCTAGGGTTACTTAAGGTTGGCTCGTTAATTTGATGGGTTACAGGGTCAAACTCAAATAACCCTCTGTTTGTATGTAACCATAACTTATCTTTGTAGGGAATAGCTTCATAAATGCTAAATTCAGTAGTCAATAAGTCGACTTTAAAGTCTTTTAAGTAAACCTTGCTGGTGTTAGTACTTAAGTCAATTTCAGTTAAGCCATTGTGTGTTGCAAGCCACAGGCTATTATCGTACTCCGTAATGCCCCAAACCGAAGGATGAGAAAGGCCATCCCCCCCCAGTTGGCTACCATCTATATTGCTAAAGTGGTAGGTATTATTAGACAGATAAAATGCACCATCGGTTTTTGTAGCTAGCCAATAGCCACCCGATTTATCTTTAACCATGTCTATCATACTGGTATCAGATAGGCTGTATTTACTTTGCGTTATACGGGTGTTTTTTACTAACTCTTTCGTATTTAAATTAAATCTAAAGAGCCCTTTATTGGTCGCCAGATCTAGCTCTTCACCTTCGTTAATAATGCGCCATACATTTAAATCGGCAATAATGGCTTTGTTTTTAAATGCTAAGTCGGGGCGTTCAAACATGCCCGGCAAATCGCTAATATCAACTTGATATAACCCCTTGACGGTACCTACTAGCAACTGGTTGTTTTCTATTACAGAGAACGACTTTACGTTGTTTTGGTAAATATGTTCAGCCTTGCTCTTTAAATGCTGCAACGCTCTAATTTGCTCAGAAGCAATATCAAATACAAACGCACCATGGCTAGTACCTATAAAAATATACCCATTATGATGAAAAAGCTCTCTTACTAAGGTGTTTTCGTATTCTTTAGGCAACTCAAATAAGCTCGTTATTTTACCTGTTTCGATGTCTAATTTAGCAAAATCGCGACCACGCCCAATCCACAAAGTCTTGTCATCAACAGCGACCATACTAAATACCGATTGGCTTAAAATTTGTTTTTCGCTGGTAGGCTGGGAAATAAACTGCTGGTAGGTATCAGTAGTGGGGTCATATTTGAATAAACCAGCGAGTAAAGAAGCTATCCAAATATTGCCCGCGGGGTCTTGATAAACACAATCAATAATAGCTTCTTCAAGTTCGCCATTAGGGCCGTTAATTGAAACAACTTGGTAGCCATCGTAACGATTTAACCCCCCTTCCGTAGAGAGCCATAAATAACCGTTATTATCAAGCAGCATAGTATTCACATAGCTTTGCGAAAGGCCCTCGCTGGGAGATAAACGCTTTACTTGTGCGCCCACTTGGCAACTAAATATAGCAATTAAAGCTATGAAGCAACTAATGATCCCGTTAACGCCTTTACTCATGGCTTGGTCCGTTGTTTTTGTTATAGGTATTCGAGAGCAACTATATTTCGATGAGCATAAATATCAAAAAGTGCTTTTAAACCAGGAGTATATGTTAATACCTGGTTAAAACCAAGGCCCATATATAAAGCTGTAATACTTTTATAAGCAAAGGTGTAAAGTGGTAGGGGCTGGTGTTTTACTGCAGCACTTAAAAGTCGTGTCGCCAGCCCTTTACTACGATGCTGAGGGGCAACAAATACGGTCGATAAAAATAAGAAGTCGTGTTTATTTTGAATCCGACACGCCGCAACTATGTACATTCCTTTGTAAACAACCCAAACCTGATCTTGCTTATTGGCACGCCCTCTTACGCTATACTGTGCATAAAACTTATTAACTAATGGAGTTTTAAGTGCGTCTAATATTTGTACTGTGTACATACTAGCTTAGCATTAACGCCAAATACTGCTCAAACTGTTGCTTTAAAAATGCTTGCTCAGCCACCGGGCGGCTATGAATGGTGTTGTAAACTTGTTCACGTGTTTTTTTATTACGTTTAATTTGATAAGCCCAAAATGATGCCTCGTAATCTAATTGAATCTGGTATTTTTGCTCTCGAGGTAAAGCACATAAATTAAAACTCACAACCACTCCTAAGTACGGTTAATTATCCGCATTTATTATACGTATATTTGATACTATTTACTGTTTAAAAAGCAACAAACATGGGCAAAAAGCAGACTATTTTGTTATTATTTGCGGCGATCATTTGTCCCTATCCCCATTTTAAACGGAAGTAATCTTGCAGATACAACCCAATACTTTGTTTTTATTAGTCGTTTTATTTTTTAGTAAAATCACACTCGCCAATCACAATAGCGTTATATTTAACCGCCCCGCCGACTCAGCTCAAGCAAGCTATGCGCTCGCTTTACTCACATTAGCCTATAAAGAACTTAACTACGAAGTACACATAATTGATTTTAATCGCCAAAATGCATTATTAGCAGCCAATAATGGGGTGTTAGACGGCCAACTTGGGCGTGACATAAGCATAGAAGCAGATAATCAGAACCTAATTAGAATTAACTACCCGCTGTTTGACTATAAGCTTTTGCTATTTAAAAACTGCCAACCCAATACTCTCGATAAACTCAATAGTATTGCGGTTTTGTCGGGTTATCCGGTTCAACACCATTATTTGAAAGAGCAAAAATTTAACGGCAATATTATTGAAGTAAAAAATATTACAACCCAACTTAACCTACTAGCCCAACATAAAGTTGAGGGGGTAATTATGCTCGATTTTGTACTTAAAGCCGATAACTTTGCCCTGCCTGAGACGTGCATGCAAACCCAGCTGCTAAGTACGTTTTCGCTCTATCATTATGTACATAAAAAGCACGCGGCTTTGGTAAGTAAATTATTGAATACTTTATATAAATTGCACAATAACGGGACTACTCGCGCGTTGCGTGCAAAGTATAATTTAAAATATTAATAAGTCACACTAGGTTTAAAATTCAAAGCCTTGTTGTTTGTCCAAAGTAGTTTGAGATTGGGCTGCTTGGCGCTTTTGCAAATACCGTTTGTAGCGCTGCTGGCATAAGCTAAGTACTTTCTTTTTTTGCGCGTTGGTTAATGTGTTCCAATTAAAGCGCTCATCCCGGCTTCGGTAGCAACCTTTACAATAGCCTCGGTTATTTACTTGGCAAATACTTTTACAGGGGCTTGGAATATCAAATATTTCAATTTGTTGCATTGTGCCCCCTAAGTAGATTAATTACTTTGTACGAGTATAGCGTTATTTATGTACAAAAAAAAAGCAGCGTTTACGCTGCTTTTTTTACGCCAACGAAGCTGCCTAATGGCTTTCCTCACATGCTTTGTTTGTGATTTCAGCTTTACGTTGAAATGGCTTTGCATACATGGCTAAAACAAGTGGCTTTAGCTCTTCTGGCACCAAGGCTAAACGCTGCTCAAAGGTAACGGTATCCGGCTCATTAATTACTGCTTGCTTGCAGCCACCGGCAATGTAATTGCCTGGGTGTAAGTAAAAAGACTCAACAATGTGCTTATCAATTGTTTGCGCTAGCTCATCTGCATCATCGCAGCCGCTTTGCACTGGCTCTCCAAAAGCTAAGTGTACATGCCCTTTGGCAGAGCTAAACCCTTCAACAATACTTGCAATGTCTTCGCCAGCTGATTTTACGTATTCACCATGTTGCTGTTTATGGTAAAGCTCTTTTGCTTTAGAAATTGCACAAGGCTCATACTGGTAAGAAATAGACACCGGAACAATTTTTAACTCTTTAATGTACTCGCCAAACTCTTTCTTTTGTTTACGGCCATTAAGTTGCAGCATTTTTAAAAGCGCAGGATCTGTTTGATCAAATCCATCTTTTGCACGGCCTTCTTTTTGGGCAATCCAAATAGAGTTTCCTGCCGTTAACGAGTCATAAATATATGATGATAACTGCGTAAGCGCCTTAAGCATCTCTTTAGGTGCTTTGGCTGAGCGCTTAACGATAAAGCTTTTATTTAAACGCATCAGCTCGGTGATATAGGGTATTTGCAATAAATTATCGCCAATTGCTATGCGCACCGTCTTCATATTGTGCTGATACAACCCCCAGTTCACTAGTGCAGGGTCCAGCACTATGTCGCGATGGTTTGATATAAATAAATACGCCTGCTGTGGGTCTAATTTATCTAAACCCGAAAAGGTGACTTTTGAGGTAGTGCGTTTTATAAGTTTATCTAAATACTCTGCAACTTCGTTTTGCACATCTTCAACGCTCGTAAATTTACCCCATTTTTTTCGTAACTGGCTTCTCACCAGTGCGCGAGCAATAAAAGGTATAGCCGATATAAAGCGCGGCAAGTTGTACTTTGCTATTACATCAATAAACGCATTATCGTTAATTAAACGCGCTAGCGAGGCCGCAACTTCGTCGTCGTTGTAAGGTCTTATGTCTGCGTACTTATCTTCTAATTCACTCATTACTGCATCTACAATGTTAAAAAACGGCACGCAAAACGTACCGTTTATATATAATTTTGATTATAACTCAGCCACTCTTAAATAAGAAATAGCCAATTGGTTATGCTTATTTGCGAGCCATTTCAGTTTATGACCACGCAAAAAGAGGTTGGTGCATTGTTTTTTAATCTTATCAACTTTAATAAGGCTTGCTGACCTTTCATGGGTAAGTAAGTTCAACCTCAAAAGAAAAACAGGCCCCAGCGATATAGCCCGCTAAAATATCATGTTATTTATATTTGAGTGGGCAGACCAGCCAATTTAGACTTTTATCAATAGCCTGACTTTTTGTACTAAGCATTTGGTAGTAATAGCATTAACATAAGTGTGTATTCGTAGTACCTTAAACACTCTTGCCATTTTACGGTACGCATTTAGATAGGACACACAATGAAAATCACCATTCTCGATAACGCTACTTTAGCTAAAACCTCGTTAACTTGCATTGAAGAACTAGGTGAGCTAACGACTTACGAACTTACCTCACCTGAGCAAGTTGTTGCTCACAGCCAAGGCGCGGACGTCCTTATTACCAACAAGGTTGTGCTAAATCGCGATACGATAAGCCAACTTAAAACACTTAAGCTTATATGCGTAAGTGCAACAGGCACTAATAATGTTGAATTAAACGCCGCTGAAGAATTTGGTATTGCCGTTACCAATGTAGCAGGCTACTCGACCCCTTCGGTTGTACAGCACACGTTTTCGTTGGTAACTAATTTATTAGGTAATACACATCGCTATCAACGCGATTGTCAGCAAGGTGCATGGCAAAAAAGCGAGATGTTTTGCAGATTAGACTACAGCTTTAATGATTTACAAGGTAAAACATTTGCCATTATAGGTGGCGGCACGCTGGGTAAAGGGGTAGCCACAGTAGCACAAGCATTTGGCGCAAATGTAGTGGTGGCAGAGCGTAAAGGTGCGCCTTGTAGGAAAGACCGCACACCTTTCGAAGAAGTATTAAAAACCGCTGATATAATTAGCGTGCACTGCCCGCTGACTGATGAGACACGCGATTTAATTTCGTTAGATGAGTTAAAAATGATGAAACCTAGCAGTATTATTATTAATACCGCCCGCGGAGGCATTATAAACGAAGCCGACCTAGTAACAGCGCTTGAGCAAAATTTAATTGCTGGAGCAGGCGTTGATGTACTAACAAAAGAGCCGGCAGAGCTCACCAACCCACTAGCAAATTACACAGGCGAAAACTTGCTGCTTACCCCTCACATAGCCTGGGCAAGCACAGAGTCAATCGTACGCTTAATTAATGAGGTGAGCTTAAACATAGCAGCCTTTACTAACGGTGAATCTCGTAATCGTTTAGTGTAACGTATTTTGGCTATACTATATTTAATTGACCTAAATTAGCCTAATCGTTAAAAAAACTAAAAAGTGGCTGTTTTTACTAATGATTTTTATAATTCATCATTTAAAAATAGTCACAAAATCATAAGCTATTGAATTTAAATCTTTGTTATATTGGCCCATTACTTGCTCCATGAAGAGTAAATAATTAAATTAAAATTCATCAAGGACTATAACAATGAAAAAATCACTTTTAGCTGCAGCACTTATTGCCCCGTTTCTAACCGGTTGTGTTATTGCCGTATCAGATGGCGAAGCAGAAACGCACTGGGCAGGGAATGACTCATCAAGTTGGCAACAGCATCATAAAAAAAACCGCGAAGCAATTGCCGATCTAAAAATGGATAGCAGCTACCAATCTGTTTTAGCGCAATTAAAAACGCCAAGCTTCACCGAGCTGTTAAAAAAAGACGGTGATGTGTATCAGGTACTTTATTACATGACGCATAGTATTCACTCTGATGGAAAAACAACAAAAGATGAGTGCACACCGTTGGTGTTTAAAAATGATAAATTGGTGGGTATTGGTGAAAGCGCGCTGGGTATGATCACCAAATAACAACGTGCTAGTAAAATATAGTTGCCCCGCTCGGTAATAACATAATGTGTGGGGCCGATTTAAACAAGGCTTTGTGAAAACACAGCCATATTACAAGTT
This sequence comes from Pseudoalteromonas sp. S3776, assembly GCF_005886915.1. Classification (NCBI taxonomy): domain Bacteria; kingdom Pseudomonadati; phylum Pseudomonadota; class Gammaproteobacteria; order Alteromonadales; family Pseudoalteromonadaceae; genus Pseudoalteromonas; species Pseudoalteromonas sp. S3776. Next base: position 30,763 of record NZ_PNCU01000040.1, read on the forward strand.
AAGCGCAACCACCTGATCACGACCTGCATCTTTTGCGGCATATAGCCCTAGGTCAGCTTGTTCAAGTAAAGCCTGCTCGGCACTGGCGTTGCCGTTTTCCATACTCGCAATACCTATACTGATTGTAATATGATCTGCATTTAAAGATGCTTTGTGCTCTATATTTAAATTGTTTACCGCTTTTCTTAGCTTTTGTGCAAAGGCTAATGCCTGTTGTTTATTAACATCGGGTAAGACCGCTGCAAACTCTTCCCCCCCGTAACGCGCTATAAAGTCAGTACTACGCTCACATTGCGCCGCTAAGGCTTGCGCAACCTGCTTTAAACACTCATCACCAGCACGATGTCCATAGCAGTCGTTATAGCGCTTAAAGTGATCGATATCCATTAATAAAACAGATAAGCATGAGCCATTACGTTTGCTTCTGCGCCATTCACGCGAGAGGTTTTCGTCTAAATAACGCCTGTTAGGTATTTCTGTTAAGCCATCAATGGAGGCAAGCATCTCAAGCAAATCATTTTTTTGCTTAATAAGTAATTGATTACGTACTCTCACTTTTACTATAGATGCATTAAAGGGCTTAGTGATGTAATCCATTGCACCTAACTCAAGGCCTTTGGCTTCATCGGTGTGGCTATTATTAGCCGATATAAACACGATAGGGATAGATTGCGTAATAGGGTTTTCTTTAAGCTGCACAAGCACTTCGTAACCATCAATGCCTGGCATTACCACATCTAAAATAATTAAATCGACCTGATTTAATTTAATAAAGGTGAGCGCTTTTTCGCCGCTTTCGACTAAAAATACGTCATGCTCCGTGCCCAGTGTTTTTTCAAGCACAAGCCGATTAAGAGGATCATCATCCACAATCAGTATTTTAGCTTTTTTCGGCATCCCGTCCCCCTAAGGTTTCAATAAATATAATCACTTGTTTTAGCTGTGTGATCAGCTCTTTTAAACTTTGCTGAACAGGCTCGTTAGTTGTTTTTAGGTGCGTTTCACATTGTTTTGCACACAGTGAAAGCCTAATAAACCCTAAGTTACCCGCAACCCCTTTTATGCTATGCACTAAGCGTACCACTTCATCCCGCTGGGTATTTTCCTCAATTTGCTGTAATTGGGTGTCACATAACTTTGCAAACTTCCCGACCATAGTTGCCAATAAATTTTCATCAAAATTAAACTGGGTAAGCGCAAAGTTTTGGTCGTAAAACTTAGGTTTTGTAAAGTCTACGTCTCTAATTGCATCTATCAAAACCTTGGCTACCACAGGTTTTGTTAAATGCTTATTCATTCCACTATTAAGAGAGCGCTCAACATCTGCAGGCTCACAATGTGCTGTTAAAGCAAAAATAGGCAGTTGGCGTGCGTCAAACTGTTGGCGAATTAATTGTGTTGCTTGGCAACCGTCAATATGCGGCATTTGCACATCCATCAAAATTAAATCCGGCTTTAATATTTGTAGCAGCTCTATTGCCTCGGGGGCATTGGTGACTGTAACTACATTAACTTGGGCTTGCTTTAATACACTGCTAATAATGTCTAAGTTAAGTGGGTTATCATCAACCGCCATGATAAGTAAACCCGATATATCTTTTTTTACCGCTTCATGATTACTGGCTGATGCAACGTGTTCATCCCCCGCTTTCGCGTTTAAGCTCATTATTCGTTGTGCTAACGCTGAGGCTTTAACATGCTGTGCGTTGATTTGGGTAGTACAAGGCAATGCTAATGTGTGCTCATGATTAACGACAACGACAGGGTATGCGTTGGCGCTGAGCGTTTCGTTTATAGATTCAACATTTAATAAATCGTTCAACGTACTTTCATCAATAATCAGTTGCTGGGCATCAGCAAGCTTTATTGGGTAGCGTATTGCCTCTTCTAAGTGAATAGCAGCTACTTGTGAGTAAGCATTAACAACCTCGTTTAGTTGTGCTGTCTCATCGCCCACAACAGCTAATGTATCAGGCATAAATACACTATTTTTAGCCGTATCTACTGCAAGCGATAAAGTAAAGTAAAACTCACAGCCATGGCCTTTATCACTATTAATAGCAATTTCACCGCCCATCAATGCAACGCCATGCTTTACTATAGCCAAACCAAGTCCTACTCCTTGGTGGATGCGTGTAGATGATTCATCCCCTTGAGTAAACGCATCAAACAGTCGCAGTTGGTCTGCTTTGGCAATCCCCACCCCACTGTCTATGACATGAAAAGATATACGCTGCCTATCTAAAGCATCATTTTCTTCAAGCACCAATTTTAAGGTAATACTGCCTTTATTAGTAAACTTAACGGCATTAGTGAGTAAGTTACCTAATATTTGCTGTAAACGGATCGAGTCACCAACGAGCGCGGGAGTTATGAGTGGGTCTACTTCAATATTAAAGCTTAACCCTTTATTTTCACACAGTGGCGCTGTTAAGCTCTCACAAATATCAATCAGTTCAACTAAACAAAAAGGCACCGGTTTAATTTGTGCTTGCGAACTCTCAACACGGGCAAAATCAAGCATCCGGTTTAGCATTAACAATAAGCTTTGCGCCGCGTTTTTAGCTTGCTTAGTTTGTTGCAATTGCTTATTTGTTAATCCCTGTTCCACTATCATATCTAATAGCCCTAACACAGCGTTTAGAGGCGTGCGTATCTCATGGCTTAAGTTAGCGATAAAGCGGCTTTTGGCTATTGTTGCACGCTCTGCATCATGCTTTGCTTTAGTCAGCGCACTGACATCTTGAATATGAATAACGTAATAAGAAGGGTCCCGATTTTCATCCCACACCAACGACACACTTAGCTGCAGCCAATTTGTTAGCTTTCCTTGCGAGAGCGTTAAATGGTAGACCCGCTTTTTATCATCTAATAAATGGCAAAGCGCATTTTTTATTTCTTGCCACTGCGCTTCATCGAACAACATTTTTAGTGGCTCACCAGTTAAAATATCTTGCTGTGAAAACAACTTACGAGCCGCTTTATTAACCTGCAATATGGTGTGTTCAAGCGAGAGTAGCACCACGCTGTTTGCTGCAAATTCTATCGCGCTTCTAAACTTAGATTCTGATGCTTTTAAAGCCGACAAAGTTTGTTGCTGTTCAGTAATGTCTCGCCCAATCCCCATAGTACCCAATAAATGTTGGTGCTCGTTATAAAATGGCGCAATCGTTAATTGATAAGATTTGTCGGTGCTATCTATGCGTTGTTCAATGCTACTTTTTGTTTGCAAAACTTGCTTTTCAAGTAGGCTTAACTGTAAATCGTCACTCTCTAAATCTTCAATACGTTTACCGACTAAAATTGCTTGCTCTTTTCCTACATAGGCTTCAAAAGCTTTATTACAGCCTAAAAAAGATCCATCAATATTTTTAAAATAAATCAGATCAGGCACACTATTTAGCATGGTATTTAATAATGCCAAATGCCGCTCTTTTGCTTCATAACTGCGTTTTAACTTTTGTGATTGCAGCTGTAATTGCTCATCGAGCTCTTTATTAGCCTCTTGTAACGACTCGACTAACTGTGCATTTTTATCAAATACATATTTAACCCGAGAAAACCAAGGCTGCCAATTTAAAGGAATGGGATAATTAGAAAGGGCAGCTTTAGGGGCATCATTTTGCTCAAAATATTGCATTAAATGCGTCATTGGCCTTACAAAAATACGCTGGCTTAGCCAAAAAAACACAGCAAACATTAAGCTTAAAAATAACGTTAAAAATACAAACTCCAAAAGTACCTCATACCTAATTGGGGTGATGACGTTTATTTGCGGCTCATAAAAGGCGGCATGAATGGGCAAATTCCCCATTGCTTGCATAAAAAACTGTGCGCGTGTGTTATTGGCTAAGTTTATTTTTTCATTATCATGAGCAAGTTCAGGCCAATAGTCTTTTAATGCTGTGGCTTCGTTTAATTGCTTTACGGAGCTGGCTATAACTTGATGCGACTGGTTCATAAATACATATTCGCCTTCGCTTGGTGCTACTTTTTTAAGCCAGTCAGACATGGCTTCTAAATCATAAATTAAAATGATGTAGCTGGACGAGTTAGGCTGCTTTTTGCGGCCGATAGCAAAGTAGGCGCTATCGCGTATTTTTACTATGGGGCTGGAGGTAAGCTGATCAGGTGAAAATGCGGGCTTAAAACTACCATTTAAAATTTTATTAAGCATGGTGCTTTGGCTTTTATTACGTCTCACAACATACGCAAACCCCGCTTCATCAACATAGGCAACGGCTGATAAGGATTGCATAAGTGATAAGGCAGTATTAAAAGTCGGGCTTAGGGTTGTAGCTTGCTCCCACTGAATCAACGCACGGTTAGAAAAAGCAAACTGCCCTTTACCCACTATTTCTCCTCGGCGTTCGCTAAAATGGCGGTAGTAGTAATTGTCGTATTGATTTATACCTTCAAGTAAGTTTCGATTAAATTGCTCAACACCCGGTTGTTGATACGATATAAAGGCATTGTCGAAAAAGTCATTTACCGAGCTCATGATATGACTAACTTGAGCTGACACTTGCTCAAAGTCGGCTTGGCGTTTTTCTATGGCGCGATCAACTTTTATATTATACAAATGCAAGCACAATAAAAATGTCACAAATAAGGGAACAAACAACGCTACAGATAAAGAGCGGTAATAGTCTTTTAGAGGTAAAAATTTCAACGTTTTGCCTAAGTTTTGGCCCGATAGTCAGCCACTAGACTATCGAGCCAAATTGTTCTGCGCAAGTTATAAATTTTCTTCTGCAAAGGAGGCCAAACGGCTGCGCACTACGCCATTTAAATTCACCGTTGCACTGCCTTCAAAGTCTTTAAAGCGTTCCACAATATAAGTAAGACCGGAGGTCACAGGGGTTAAATAATTGCTGTCTATTTGTGCTAAATTACCGCTACAGATTAGTTTAGTTCCTTCACCACAACGGGTAATAATGGTTTTAAGCTGAGATGCTGTTAAATTTTGGCTTTCATCCAAAATCACCACTGCATTTTGAATACTACGGCCACGCATAAAGTTAACCGACTTAAACTGCACATTAGCTTTTTCCATTATGTAGTTACGGCTAGAAATTGGGTTTTCATCGCCTTTGTGTAACACCTCAAGCGTATCGGTAATTGCCGCTAACCATGGCGCCATTTTCTCTTCTTCGGTTCCTGGTAAAAAACCGATAGACTCCGCTATTTCTGGGGTATTTCGCGTAACGATGACCTTGTCATAAATCCCACGTTCAATCACCATTTCAAGCGCACTGGCCAGTGCCAGTAATGTTTTACCGCACCCAGCTGGGCCGGTTAAAATAACCAGCTCAATGCTGGGGTCTAATAAGGCGTCGAGTGCCATACCTTGATAAATATTTTTAGGTTTAACTCCCCACGCTTGCTGGTGCATTAAACGCTCAATACTAATATCTTTTAATTTAATACGCTCGTTATCGTACGATTTGACCCGCGCAGCAAAGTGCTCACTGCCATCAAGTATATACTCATTGCAAAACACATCTGGGATTAAGTTTTTAGCCACATAATGAAAGGTATCACGGCCATGCTGCTGAGTTTCGCATTGCCCTACATGCTGCCAAAAGTCTCCTTCTATTTTTTTATAGCCACTGGTTAATAAAGCAATATCATCAATGAGCTGGTCGGTACGGTAATCTTCAACATATTTAAGGCCTGCCCCCTTGGCTTTAAGGCGCATGTTTATATCTTTTGTCACCAATACAATTTTTGAATCGCTGTGCTGCTTTTGTAAATACACGGCACAGTTAATAATGCGGTGGTCGTTTTCATCCCCCGGTAAACCAGAAATAGAATCTGCAAAAAGGTGGTCATTTACAATAATGAGCGTGCCGGTTGAATCAGCCTTGGCCTTTTTATTACTAGGCAACGCAACACCCTGCAACATTTGCTCTGGTGTGGCATTTTTTAATACCTCATCTAAACCACGAATAGCCACTCGTGCATCGCGGCTTACGTCGTGTTTTCTGTCTTTAATGTGGTCAAGCTCTTCTAAGACAGTCATGGGAATAACAACGTTATGTTCTTGGAAAGACAAATAAGCGAGGGGTTCGTGGAGTAATACATTGGTGTCTAGCACATACATTTTACTTTCAAGGTTCGAAGCTTTTTCCATAGCACTTTCCTTACGTTTTATGATTTTTATGCTATACCAAAATAACTAAGTAAAACGGGCCTTAATTCAAACCTGCAATACTTAATTGCTAAGGCACAATCTAAGTTTAGTCTATTTGTCATAAAAGTCCGTTTTATTACAAACACAATATAGTTTTTATTTACCTAAAAAAGAGCCATTTGTTAGCACTGTTAATGGGATTAATTCGCACTTATAAAATTAATTAAAAGTGAGCCAAATAGCGCCTTGCAGTGGTGTTATGTAACAGGTAACATAGCCGCCTTTTTCTTCATAGACGAGACATACATGAATTTTTCCTTAGGTCAGCGTTGGATCAGTGATACAGAGTCAGATTTAGGATTAGGCACCGTAGTTGCCATTGAAGGCCGCCAGGTCAGCATTTTATTTCCTGCCAGTGGTGAAAACCGTGTTTATTCTACAGCAGAAGCACCGGTTACCCGTGTAGCATTTAATCCTGGTGATGTGATCAAAAGCGTTGAAGAATGGGAATTAGAAGTAGAGTCTATTGAAGTGCAAGGTGAACTACTTTGTTACGTGGGTACGCGCGTTGATACCGGCGAGCAAGCAAAGCTAAAAGAGACCTTTTTAGATCATTTTATTAAGTTTAATAAGCCACAAGATCGTTTATTCGCAGGCCAAGTAGATCGTTTTGATCGCTATACCTTACGTTACCAAACTTGGCAACACCAATTTGAACGCCAGCAATCGCCTATAAAGGGCTTAATTGGCCAGCGTGCTAACCTTATTCCGCATCAGCTTTATATTGCACAAGAAGTAGGTAAACGTTTTGCCCCACGTGTACTGCTCTCAGATGAAGTAGGCCTTGGTAAAACCATTGAAGCCGGCATGATTTTACACCAACAAATCATTAGTGGCCGTGCTAGCCGTGTACTCATTGTGGTGCCAGAAAACCTGCAGCACCAATGGTTAGTAGAAATGCTACGCCGCTTTAATTTACGTTTTTCTATTTTTGATGAAGAGCGTTGCGATGAAGCCTTTGCAGACTCGCCAAACGTATTTGATACCGAGCAGCTAGTGCTTACCAGCCTTGAGTTTTTAACCAAAAAAAAACGCTGGTTTGAACAAGCAACACTTGCTGATTGGGATTTACTCGTTGTTGATGAAGCGCACCACCTAAGCATTAACAATGGTAAGCCGAGCACCGAATATCAGCGCATGGCTGAACTTAGCCAAGATATTCCGGGTCTTATTCTATTAACAGCAACGCCTGATCAACTTGGTCACCGTAGCCACTTTGCCCGCTTACAATTGCTCGACCCAGATAGATTTTACGACTACGACGTATTCAAAGAAGAAGAAGCAAACTATAAAGACGTTGCCGAAGCGGCAAATCAGCTGCTGCAAGCGCAGGCCCTTGATGATACAGCCAAAGCCACACTTATTGAGCTATTAAAAGAAACCGATATTACCGATGTGCTTGAAAAAGCGCAGCAAGGTGATTTACCGGCGCGTAAAGAAATACTTAACATGCTGCTTGACCGTCACGGCACAGGTCGTATTTTATTTAGAAACAGCCGCAGCGGAATTGATGGCTACCCTAGCCGTAAATTACATGCTTACCCTATGGCACTGCCAAAGCAGTACAGAACAGCTATGTCGGTTCTTGGCAGCATGAGCGGTATACAAAGTGCAGAGCTAAGTGCACAGCGTGCTTTATTCCCTGAAAAAATCTTTCAAGAGTTTGAAGGTGAAAGTGCAAGCTGGGGTGCATTTGATCCACGTGTAGATTGGTTAATCGACACACTTAAGACTCTAAAGCACGAAAAAGTACTGCTTATTTGTGCCAAAGCCGAAACCGCTATCAGCCTTGAGCAAATTTTGCGTGAGCGTGAAGCAATAAAAGCATCTGTGTTCCATGAGGGTATGTCGATTATAGAGCGCGACCGCGCGGCAGCCTTTTTTGCTGATGAATACGACAACGCACAAATACTGCTGTGTTCAGAGATTGGTTCAGAAGGTCGTAACTTTCAGTTTTCGCATCATTTAGTGTTATTTGATTTACCACTTAACCCTGACTTACTTGAACAACGTATCGGTCGATTAGACCGTATTGGGCAAACAAAGGATGTTAATATTCATGTGCCGTATTTTGAAAATACAGCGCAAGAAGTATTACTGCGTTGGTACAACGAAGGCCTTGATGCATTTGAAAGCACATCAACCACTGGCCAGTTATTGTATAAAGAATTTAGCGAAGACTTACTTGAGTACATTGCTGCACATAATTGTGATGAAGAAGAGCTCGACCCACTACTTGAGCAAGTAGCCAAGCAAAATGCCGTGTTGCGCAAGCAAATGGAAAGTGGCCGTGACCGCCTATTAGAGCTACATTCATCTGGTCAAGGTGCTGCTGATTCATTGGTAGAAGAAATTGAAGCACTTGATAACCAATTTGAGTTACCAAGTTACATGATCAACGTATTCGACACATTTGGCGTAAGCCAAGAAGACAAAGGCGAAAACACCATTATTTTAAAGCCAACAGAGCATATGCTAAGTGCTTCGTTCCCAAGCTTAAAAGAAGATGGCATGACGGTGACATTTGACCGCGATACTGCCCTTTCGCAAGAAGATGTGCACTTTATTAGCTGGGATCACCCTATGGTGCAGGGCACCATGGATATGATTTGTGATGATGACTTTGGTAGCGCATCGGTTGCACTGCTTAAAAATAAAAAATTACCGCCAGGCACCTTTTTTGTTGAGCTAATATTTGTAGCCGAAGCAATGGCACCAAAAGCCCTGCAAGTAGGGCGCTTTTTACCACCAACGCCTATTCGCATATTGCTTGATAAAGCCAGTAATAACCTTGGCGAAAACGTGGCATTCGACAGCTTTAACCAACAGCTTTCAGCCGTAGGGCGCCAAACGGCCAGTAAATTAGCGGGTGCTTTACAAGGTGCCGTTCACCCAATGATCAACACCGCAAAAGACATGGCTCAACAACAGCTAGAAGTTATACGCAGTGCATCACTTGAAAAAATGCAAAGCACCTTAGGTGAAGAGCAAGCTCGCCTTGAAGCGCTTAAACAAATTAACCCTAATATTCGTCAAGAAGAAATTACCTTCTTCGATAAGCAGCGCAGCGAACTGACAACGCATATCGAAAAAGCCCAATTAAAACTTGATGCGATACGCTTAATTGTAGTTTCGCACTAAGGGTTTTTGAGCTTTCAGTTTATAGCTGTTAGTCGTTAGTTAGATCAGGTGTAGCTAAACTACAATTTTAAAAGCACGGTTTACAGGCCGTGCTTTTTACATTCACCTCTACAACCACTCCTCAGTATCTTGGCCACCTAATATAGCCATTATTTCAACATCAGTTTCTGTAATTCTGTAATAAATACTGTCTGAGCCACAAACGGCACGCCGATAACCTGTGCGTATATGGTCAACTGATTGGAAGGAATAAGGATTTGCAGCTAGCTTTTCAAACATAGAAAAGAAACTATAAAAGTAAATATCTGCTTGCTGTTGTGAAAATGCTTTGCAACCATATTGATAAATACGACGTAAGTCTTCTTTAGCATCGTTTGAAAGCTTAAATGTGCGCACTACTTAATACATGCTTTAAATTCTGCTAACATTTCATCCGCAGATTGAGCACTAAAACCGCTTTTTTCTGCGTTAGCAAGCTTACTATTTATAGCTTCAGCCCTTCTTGCACGGCGAATTAAATCGTTCACCAATTCACTTTTATTAGCATAATCACCAATTTTCTCAACGTGATTACGTAGCCATAAATCATTTTGCTCAGTAAGTGAAATACTTTGTCTTGCCATAATGAATTTCCTAAACGTTAATCTGGTGCAATTTTACACCAGATTAAAAAGCATGCAATTAAACTTTTATCTTTTTCTTGAGGCTTTGCTCTCGCTCCCCTAAAATAGTGCCCTGCAAAATTACTGAGGTCGGCCGTGTTAGTTAATTACAATCCCCCAATGAGTCCGTATTTAACAATACTGCACCAAGATGACGACTTGCTCATCGTTAATAAACCCAGCGAACTTTTAACCGTCCCAGGTAAAGATCCAAAACATGCCGATAGCTTAATTAGCCGCGTTAACCGTGTTTTTCCTACAGCTAAAATAGTGCACCGCCTAGATATGGCAACCTCAGGCATACTTTGCCTTGCTATGAACAAGGCTGCGCATCGGCATTTAAGTATGCAGTTTCAAGAGCGTGAAACGGCAAAACGCTATATTGCACGTGTTTACGGCCAACTTGAGCAAGATACTGGGTCGGTTGATTTACCCCTCATATGTGATTGGCCTAATCGCCCTAAGCAAATGGTTGATCATGAAAACGGTAAGCCCTCGCTCACTCACTTTAAAATACTGGCAAAAGAAGCGCACGCAACACGTGTAGAGCTCACGCCAATTACAGGGCGCTCACACCAATTACGCGTGCACATGCTAAGCCTTGGCCACCCAATACTGGGCGATAGACTTTATGCCCATAAAGAGGCCCTAGCCGCGGCGCCACGTTTACAACTGCATGCACAAATGTTGCAACTAAAACACCCCGCGACCGAGCAAGTAATGACCTTTGAGGTAGAGCCCGATTTTTAATAGGTAAAGCTCACAAAGTTAGTACTAAACTTTTACCTTAGCGCGCCGATACTTAGTTATTACTTATGTTTTGGGCTTACTATGATATTTGCGCGGCTAATCAAAAAAACACTACAAAGTGTATGTTGTTGCTCGGCGTTATGCTTAAGCGCATATGCCAGTGCTGCAGAGCATATAGCACCGCCTGCTTTATCAAGTATCGAAAATAGCGATATAAAACGCCTACTACCCAATGATGAAATTAAACCCATACTTGCTGGTGATACAGAGTTTTTAAGCTTGTATAGCGAATACATGAGCCGCGAGTTTAGAGGCATTGTATTACTCATTCCTGATTGGAACTCGACCCCCACCAGCAATGCTGGCATGAGTTACCTGCGAAAAGCGCTTACTAATTTAGGTTACACAACCTACGCCATGACAGTACCTGATATAGATTGGCAAGCAAGTAACATGGCTGTGCCTGCACAAGCAGCGGCCCAATCAACTAAGCCCGCGCAAAATGAAGCCCCTACAGAAACGGCGCAAAATAACAGCGACGATGCAGCCACAGCAGCCCAAGAGCCACATTTTGTTAATGCCATTGATTTGGTGAGTGATGAGGTACTAAGTAACTACAAAACGAATTTAATAATGCGTTATGAGGCGCTCTATCAAAACGCGATGAGCGAGCCAAATAATATTGTCGTTATAGCACAAGGTACCAGTGCGGGAGTATTGCTAGAATACTATGCAAACTTTCCTGACTCGCGAATAGATGCGTTTATAAGTTTAAGTAGTTATTTACCCAATACACAGCGCAATAAGGGTTTAGCGCAAACGTCATCCCTAGTGCCCCCCGCTTTGCTTGATATTTACTATGCAAATGATAATACCGATATACTTATGAGCCTAAAAAATCGTCAGCGCTGGGTAAATCGAAATGCTAAATTTGATTACCGCCAGCGCCAACTGTTTGGCCTACGCGATGCGCCAGAGCAGCATGCTCGCTTAAGCAAAATAATAGACGGTTTTTTACGCCGCCTTTTTTAAATACTCGTAAGCCGCTTGAATATCTTGGCTTTTTTTAACGGCTACCTCCATCATGTGCTTAGGCAGCCCTTGAGAGACTAATTTATCAGGATGATGCTGCGCCATTAATTTACGATACGCGACTTTAATATCTCGTTGCGTCGCGTCGCTACTTAACCCTAATAAAGCCAAGGCCTGGGAGCGGTTCATGCTGTTATTAGGGGGCACATGATGGCCAGAGCCTTCACGGTAACCGCTACTTTGACCTTGCTGCTGTTGCCTATACTGTTGTTGTTGCTGTCTAAAACTAAATTCAGCTTGGTAGCGCTTAAGAATAAAAGCAAAATGGGTTTTAGAAATACCCAATTGTTTACTTACCTCTTGTAACAGCTGTTTTTCTTGCTCTGCGAGCACGCCATCTGAAAATGCCATTTGAATTTGAATTTCTAAGAACAATTGCAGTAAGTCGTAACGTTTTGCAAAACGTTCTTTAAAGTCATGTACCGTTTCTTTAATCGAAAAGTCGCTGTCTTTACCAGATTGAAATGCATGTTGAGCTTCGCGACGTTCGTCGCCTTTTAGCCCCATTTCGTCCATAAACATACTTGCCGCTTTTATATGTACTTCGCATACGCGACCGTTCGACTTTGCTATATGCCCCATAACTGCAAAACAGCTCGAAAAAAACAACGCCTGACGCTCATTCACATCATCACCCTTAAACAAACCTGAAAAGCCCCCGGCTTTATCAAAATCGTTTTTTAAGCTTTTATCAAATAAATGGCCGAGGTATAAACCTAAAATAGCGCCAAAAATTTTGCCAAACATAAAGCCAAAACAAAAACCGAGTATTTTTCCCCACATCTAATTAACTACCTCTATTAAAGTGTGCTTTGTATGCGCTCGTTGAGCTGCGCGAGTCGCTGTGGTGTGCCGATATCGTCCCATTGACCTATATAAAGCTCAGTTGAGATAACATGTTGCGCGAGTTTTTCTCGCAGTATTGGCCCAAGCGGGCGTATGCCAGGCTCTAAACCTTTAAAAAAATTAGCGTGGTAACGGCTAATTCCCGAAAATGTATACTTTTGACTTTCAGCCGATAAGTGGCTTAACGCAAAATCCCCTTTTTCGTTATGAGGAGGGTTTTCGACTAACACGATGTGGGCCTCGCCGTCTTGCAGGTGCAATTGTGTAAGCGCATTCACATCGTAATCTGTGTATACATCACCATTAATTACAATAAATTGATCGCCAAGTAGGGGCAGCGCCTGAATGATCCCTCCTGCGGTTTCAAGTCCGCCCTCAGTCTCTTGGCTATATTCAATGCTTACACCAAACTCAGCGCCATTTCTAAAGTAGCTTTTTATTTTATCCCCTTGCCAAGCTAGGTTTATAACAATATCTGTAATGCCAGCGGCTTTGAGGTTATTAATATGGTGCTCAATCAGCGGTTTACCCGCCACTTTTAGCATAGGTTTAGGTATAGTTTGTGTAAGCGGCATCATTCGCTGGCCGCGCCCGGCTGCTAAAATCATGGCTTTCATGTGCGCTCCTTTGCAAGTTTTAATGTCACCTTTGGTATTACAGTGCTACTTACCCATTCACTTAATGCTGCAAGCTCAAGGTAGCACTTGGCAACGTCAACAATGTAATCCAACGTCGGTAAAATATTATCAAGGTAACCGGTTTTTCCATCGCGTAAATAGAGGCGGCAAAATATTCCCGCCGCCTTTAAATGACGCTGAATACCCGTTAAATCAAACCACTGTTTAAACTGCTCAAAAGAAGTATCTGTTATTAATTTTTGCGCTGTAAATTCTTCATACCCGTACTCAAGCAGCTGATTAAGCTGTGCTTGTGGCAACTTAAAATAGCAATCGCGTAACAGCGACACTAAGTCATAACACAACGGACCGCGCACGGCATCTTGGTAATCTATAATTGCCCACTGCTCATTGCTATACATAATATTACGGCTATGGTAATCGCGATGAACCGTGACCGTAGGCTGTGCTAGCATAGCGTTCGTTAATAGCTCACAGCTTTGCTGCCAAATTGCTTGCTGCTCTGTACTGAGTGTTAAGCCAATAAAGTCTGTCACCAACCATTGGCTAAAAATATTCAGCTCAAGATGAATAAATTCTTTATTATAATTTTGCATAGCTGCTGATTCAGGCGTTTGGGCCCAGCTTGCCGCTAAACAAATTAATTGCTTGTAATATTCATCTCTATTTGGGTCATCGAGCTTATCGGCTAAGTGGGTATTTCCTAAGTCACTTAACACAAAAAAACCTTGCTCTTCATCGCTTGCTATTATTTCGGGTAGTAAAAAGCCGTTGTCGGTGAATACTTTATTTAAAGAGATATACGGCGCGTTATTTACTTTTTGTGGGTCGGAGTCCATCACAATAAACGCTTTTCCAGCACAGCTTAAACGATAATAACGGCGAAAGCTGGCATCCCCAGTAATGGCTACTAAGGAGTGTGGTTTAGCATCAAAGTGCGTATTTATAAATAGTTGTAAATTATCAAAGCGTGTCATTATATAAGATGTCTATTTTTATAGGTCAATTACTGTATTTGCCATTGTTTTCCTTTATTATGTCTAGCTTATAATAAACCAAAGAGCATTAAGGTCGATAAATGAGCAAAACCTGGGGCATATTGATGCTAGGCGTAATTAGCGCACCATCGCTTGCCGAAACTGAACTGGCACACAGCTTATGTGGCATTTCAATGCAAACCAGAGCTTGGCAACCTCTACCAAATTTAGCGGTAGGATCGGTTGATATACAAGCTGACGATGTAGAGCTCCTAGGCACACAAAGCGCTGAATTTACCGGCAATGTTGATATTAACACCCTTGATATGAGTTTGTCCGCACAAACTGCGCTTATAGACAAACAGCGCGGTTTACTCAATGCAACAGGCCCAATTACATACCAAGACCGCGTAAGCCAAGTAAACAGCTCAGGTTTAAATGCCGATTTAAATAATTCTCAAATAAGTCTACTCGGTGCCGATTACAGTTTAACCGCGCAACAAGGCAAAGGTGGCGCTGAAAAAATCACTGTTGATGAGTCTGGCTTATTGTTAATGAATGCAAGCTTTACTACCTGCCCTAGTGATAAACCGGTTTGGGAAATAGAAGCCGATGAAATTAACCTCTCTCGCGAAGAAGGCTGGGGCGAAACCTATAACGCTGTGTTACGTATCCTTGATACCCCTGTTTTATATTTGCCTTATTTCACATTTCCGCTGGATGAGCGGCGCAAGTCGGGCTTATTAACACCGAGTATTTCAAGCTCCGACCGTTATGGCCTTGAAACTGTTACCCCCTATTATTGGAACATTGCGCCTAATTTTGACGCCACCATTACGCCACGTTATATGTCGCGCAAAGGCTTACAGTTGCAAACTGAGTTTAGATACCTGAGCGAGCAGCATGAAGGGTTAGTCGGTATTGAATATTTAGATAGTGATGATTCAGAGCCAAACCTTGATGAGCGCTACATGTTTCATTGGCAACAACAAAGCTACTTAAGTGAAGACTGGCGAGCCAATGTGGACGTCACCAACGTCAGTGATGATAACTACATCACCGATTTAAGCTCTAACTACGCCAATAAAACCGATACCCAACTTTATCGTACCGGGTCGGTGACTCACCTGGGTGACACATGGCGTACCGATATTAAGTTTCAAAACTTTGAAGTACTGGGTGATCACTTAGAGTCGTATGCCGCAGTTCCACAAATTAGCTTTACGCAGACCGCACCTTGGCGCTTTGATCACTTTGACTTTAGTTTGTCTGGTGAAGTAAGCCACTTTACTAACGACTCTTCAGAAATTGCCATAGACAGTGCTACCCGCGTACATGTAGAGCCAAAAGCGCGATTTAATTACGCAACGCATGCGTGGTCGTTTCTCTCAGAAGTGAGTTTATTACAAACAAACTACAAACAAAGCGGTGATTTAACGGGTACGCAATACAGTGATAGCGTTTCGCGTACTTTACCAAAAGTACGCTTGTATTCGCAGCTTAACTTTGAACGCGACACCTCATATTTTTTTGAAGATGGCATTCAAACCCTTGAGCCACAAATACAATATTTATACACACCGAATAAGGATCAATCAGAAATTGGTCTGTTTGATACGACTCGCTTACAAGATGACTTTTTTGGCCTATTTAGGGATACACGATTTTCAGGCGTGGATCGTATAGCTGCAGCTAACCAATTTACACTAGGTGCAACAACCCGATTATTTGATAGCAAACAAGAAGAAGTATTTAACTTTAGCGCGGGTCAAATCTTTTACCTAAATGATTCGGCTAAACCTACTGAGCAAGGTTTAGACTCGCAAACCAACTACAACGCGCTGTTTGCCGCACAAACAATGTTACATTGGCATCGCCGTTGGTATTTATCTGCGGGTATGCAATACGACACGGATGGCAAGCAAATGATTCAGTCAAATGTCACTCTTGATTACAAAGGTGACAATAATGAGCTAGTTCAGTTGAACCATCGCTATGCAAATGATGTCTCAGGAAATACAATCGAGCAAACGGGTGTATTTACAAGTATCCCAATTAGTGAACAGTGGCAATTTATTGCAAGCTATCATCGGGACCTTGAAAATAATCGAAGCATCGAATTTTTAAGCGGATTACAGTATGAGTCGTGCTGTTGGGCAATCCAAATTACTGGCCACCGTCAGATTGAAACCGATTTAAATCAATCTATTGGGCAGCAACAAGCCACTTTTGATTCAGGTATTAGTCTAAACTTTGTATTAAAAGGGCTGGGCAGTAAGAGCCGTTACGATGCACAAAAATTATTGCAACAAGGTATTTTTGGCTACCGTAGACCGTATTTTCTTAATAATTAAGGCAAACGAGCAATTAAGGTGATACTTTAAAGCCCTAAAATGCAGTACGCCCTGTTTTAAAGCAGTACTATTAGAAGAGTAGTAAAAAGAATATGAATTTAAAAAAACTATTATCAACAGCTATTTTAAGCTTAAGCTTATGCCATGGCGCATTTGCCGCCCCACAGGAAATTGACAGAGTAATTGGCGTTGTAAACCAAGGCGTTATTTTAAAAAGTGAAGTAGACACCATAATCAACCGTGTTAAAAAGCAAGCCGCAGAACAAGGCCAGCAACTTCCTAAAGACGAAACGCTTCGCATACAAGCAGTAGAACGTTTAGTTAACCAAACGCTTATGATGCAAATGGCTGAGCGTATGGGCCTTGAAATTTCAGACAGCCAGTTAGACCAAACTTTAGCTAATATGGCAAAAGATCAAGGCGGCACGATTGCCGATCTTCGTCGTACAATTGAAGCCGCAGGCGAGAGTTTTCAGGCTTACCGAGAAGAAATTCGTAAAGAGATCACCACACAGCAAGTGACTCGCGCCAATGTAGACCGTCGTATCTATATTAGCCAACAAGAAGTAGATAACCTGTTAAAAATAATGGAAAGCCAAGGTCAAAATGCTGAAGAGTACGATATTGGTCATATCCTTATTGATATTCCAAACGATGCAACGCCCGATGAAATCACCAGCGCAAAAACCCGTGCAGACAAAGTTATTGAGCTATTAAACGATGGCCAAGAGTTTAAACGCATTGCAATTTCTTCATCTGGCGGTTCAAAAGCACTCGAAGGCGGACAACTAGGGTACATGGGTATCAACGAAATGCCTTCATTATTTGCTGAGGCTGTAAAAGGCCAAAAGAAAGGCGCGATTGTTGGCCCTCTTCGCTCTGGTGCTGGCTTTCATATAATTAAAGTGCAAGATGTACGTGGTCGCCAACTGGTAGAAACCACTGAAGTTCGCTCTCGTCATATTCTTATCAAACCTTCAATTATTTTAAGTGAAGAAAAAGCGCGCAGCATGCTTGCAGGGTTTGCCAAAGATTTACGCGCAGGAAAAGCTGACTTTGCAGAACTTGCCAAAGAATACTCAGAAGATCCAGGCTCTGCCCTTAAAGGCGGTGAGTATGATTGGACTGACCCTACAACGTATGTACCCGCGTTTAAAGATACTTTGTTATCACTTGATAAAAATCAAATTAGTGAACCATTTAGAACACAATTTGGTTGGCACATAGTACAACTTTTAGATAAACGTGTAGCAGATAAAACTGAGCTAGCTAAACGTAACCGTGCGCACGGCATGTTGTTTAATCGTAAATTTAAAGAAGAAAGTTTTAACTGGCAGCAAGAAATGCGCGAACAAGCCCATGTTGAAATTTTCCCTATAGACGAGTAATTATGACATTACGAATTGCAATTACCCCGGGGGAACCTGCGGGGATTGGCCCTGACTTACTGCTGCGATTAGCGCAGCAACCATGGCAAGCTCAACTGGTCGCTATCGCCGATAAACAGTTATTAAAAGAACGCGCTCAACACTTAGGCCTTAATATTGAACTAATTGATTTTGATGAAAATGCCCCTGCAGCCATTGCGCCTGCAGGTAGCATTTATATTCACCAAGTTGATTTAGGCACTGAGGTTAAGCTAGGTGAACTAGACGACTTAAACGGCCAATACGTACTTGATACCTTACGTATTGCTAGCGAAAAAAACATGGACGGTACCTTTGATGCCGTTGTCACCGGCCCTGTTCACAAAGGGATTATTAATAAAGCCGGTATTTCGTTTAGTGGTCACACTGAGTACTTTGCTCAGCAATCTGGCACCTCAGATGTTGTCATGATGCTAGCGACTGAAGGTTTACGTGTTGCCCTTGTAACAACACATATACCGCTGGCTTATGTATCGCGTGCGATTACCCAAGAGCGCCTAACCAAAGTGATTAGTATTTTAAATCATGACTTACAAACGAAATTTGGTATTGAACAACCAAAAATTTTGGTCTGTGGATTAAACCCCCATGCTGGCGAAGACGGTCATTTAGGTACAGAAGAAATAGAAACGATTTCACCTACGCTTGCGCTTTTAAACAGCCAAGGTATGAACTTAATTGGACCGCTTCCTGCCGATACCCTATTTCAAGATAAATACCTTACTCAAGCCGATGCCGTGCTTGCTATGTATCACGATCAGGGTTTACCTGTGCTAAAATACAAGGGATTTGGTAACTCGGTAAATATAACCCTAGGTTTACCATTTATCCGCACTTCGGTTGATCACGGTACTGCGCTTGATTTAGCAGGCACTGGTGACGCTGAGGTTGGCAGTTTTGAATTAGCGATCCGCGAAGCAATTAAGCTCGCCCATGAAAAAGCACAAAATCAATGACCGATAAAGTACATTTAGGACACCGCGCCCGTAAACGTTTTGGGCAAAACTTTTTATTTGATGAATCTATCATTGATAAAATAGTCACTGCAATCGATCCTAAGCCACAAGACAACCTAGTAGAGATTGGCCCAGGTTTAGGCGCAATTACAGAGCCTGTTGCCGATTTAAGCGGCCAACTTACCGTTGTAGAGCTAGATAAAGACTTAGCCCAGCGTTTAATTGAGCACCCATTTTTAGGGCCTAAATTAAACGTAAACCAAGGCGATGCAATGAAGTTTGACTTTGCAAGCCTTGTACGCGATGACAAAAAATTAAAAGTGTTTGGTAACCTGCCTTACAATATTTCTACGCCATTACTGTTTCATCTTTTTGAGTTTGCTGATCATATTGAGCACATGCACTTTATGCTGCAAAAAGAAGTTGTAAAACGTATGGTTGCAGGTCCAGGCAGCAAAACATTTGGCCGCTTAAGTGTGATGACACAATATTACTGCCACGCAATGCCTGTGGTTGAAGTTCCGCCAGAATGTTTTAAACCAGCTCCTAAAGTAGACTCAGCAGTTATTCGTCTTATTCCCAAAAAAGCCGAACAACGAACCGCTAAAAGTGTGAAAATTTTAAACACCGTGTGTTTAGAAGCGTTTAATCAGCGCCGTAAAACACTGCGTAACAGCTTAGGCAATTTACTCACCGCTGATGAGCTTACTAGCATTGGTATAGATATTACCTTGCGCGCTGAAAGCCTAACATTACAACAATTTATTGATATAGCTAATTGGATTTATGACAACAAGCAGTAATATAGGCTCTCCTGTAAAGGTCTCTGTAGAGACTTTTTATGTTGAAGGGCAATCTCAGCCTGAGCTAGATAAATATGTTTTTGCCTACTCAGTGACAATTAAAAACCACAGCCTTTGCAGTGCCACGCTTTTAAGCCGCTATTGGTTAATTACCGATGCCAACGGCAAAGAAGTTGAAGTGGAGGGCGAAGGCGTTGTGGGCGAAACCCCTGTGATAGGTCCTGGCGAAACTTATAAATACACCAGTGGCGCAATATTAGACACCCCTGTAGGTACAATGCAGGGGCACTACACATTACGCAATGAGTTTGGCTCTGAGTTTGAAGCACCTATAAACGTATTCCGTTTAGCGTGTCCTAATATTTTACATTAGTAAAAAGCGCCATGGCTGATTACGCAATTGGTGATTTACAAGGCTGCTTTGAAGAGTTTAGTCGCTTACTAAAACGGGTTGATTTTAACCCAAGTAAAGATCACCTTTATTTAGTTGGCGACATAGTCGCACGTGGCCCTGACTCGCTGGCTTGCCTAGATTACATTTACCGCCATCAAGACAGTATAAGTGTAACGTTAGGCAATCATGATTTACACATGATTGCCTGCCATTACCTTAATAAGCCGATAAACCCAAAAGACAAACTCGATGCTATTTTTAATAGTAAAAAGCTTCCTCACTATATCGCCTATTTGCAAACCCAACCGCTTGCACTTTATTTAGCGCAGCACCGCAGCTTTATATCGCATGCAGGATTAAACCCTAACTGGTCTATAAAAACCGCACTTAAACATGCACAGTTTGCTAAGCGTTGTTATCAATCAGCTAATGCAGCCCACTTTTTTAAAAAAATGTATCAGCCACACCCTGCTCTGTGGGATGACGATTTAAACGACTTTGATAAGTTTAGGTACATAGTTAACTATTTTACCCGTATGCGCTTTTTAACCAGTAACAACACGTTAGAGCTTAATGCGAAAGGTGCAATTAACGACAATAAATCGTTAACAGCTTGGTTTGAACATCCTAATATAAAAGCATTAGAAAAAAACTTGGTTTTTGGCCATTGGGCCGCTCTTGAAGGGGTTACTCAGCTGAGTCATGTGCACGCGCTTGATACTGGATGCGTATGGGGCGGGGCTTTAACAATGATGGACTTACAAACTAAGCAAAAAATAGTAGAAAAACCTGCGCATTCATCTAAATAAACTGTAAAAACCCACTACATATGTTAAATTTAAATTAATAGAAATTAATTGCTTAACTTATTGGTTAAAAAGCCGATAAGATGTGATTGAAGTACTTTAATTGGAAATCCGTATGAATCTGACAGTAAGCCAACGTATTTGGTGTGGTTTTATATTTATCACCTTATTACTCATAATCATTGGTGGTAACTCTTTAATAAAAATTGCGAGCATTGACCGCTCTACTCAGCAGGTAAACCAGTTATCACTTCCTGCACTAAATAAAAGCTCAGAGCTACAAGCTGAATTTATTTTAATGAGTAAAGCAGCTCAAGCCAGTTTTTATACCACCTCAAGCGCACAGCTCACCCCTATAAAACAAAAAGTACTTGAGCAAAAAGACAAATTTGATTCACTTCATGCTGAACTGCAACGCGTAGTAAAAAACGATGCATCACTGAGCCAAAAAAGCCAAGCAGTAGAAAAAACCTACCTAAGCTTTTTAAGTACAGTAGAAAACTTATTGGCTGATAAAGACAAGCAACTAACACTAAATAAAACCCTTATAGCACAACTTGAAACAATAGAGATTGCTGCGGAAGATGCTAATTCAGTTGTGCTCGATATTACTGACATTGATAACTTTGAGCAAAATCACCCCCGCGCTTATCAAGCTGCTAATAACCTAGAAAACAACTTTATGTCGGTAGTTAGCAACAGTACCGATATGCTTACTGTAAAAACAACGAACACCTTAGATATTGTTAAAAATGAACAGACTTACTATCTGGAAGAGGTCATTCGTACCTTAGCTTTAATAAAGCCTGCTATAGAGCAAGACAACAACGATTTATATAGTGATTTACAAGAATACGTTGATACGTTAGTAGAAAATATAAGTGGAAATAATAGCCTAGCAGCTAACAAGCAACGTCTTATTGACGCCATTGCACTAACCGAAAAAGAACTTGCGCAGTCAGAGCAGGCAACCACAATGGCCCTGTCGCAAATTGACGATTTAGTCACGCAGACAAGTGCTGTCGCTTACAAATTACAAGAAGGCGTCCGTGAGGATGTTGATTCAGCTACTTTGTGGACGTGGGCAGGAATGATCATCGCGACGTTGATTGCAATTGCAATAGCGATTCTTACCGTTAATAGAATTACCAAGCCACTGGCTGAGGTAAATCGAATTTTAGATATTGTGGCCAGCGGCGATATGACCCAACGCTTAGATGACTCTGCTAAAGATGAATTCGGCGAGCTATCAAGAAGCTGCAACACCTTAATAGATAGCCTACGAAGCTTAATTAAGGGTATTATTTCACGCTCAACTCAATTAGCAGCAGCCTCTGAGCAAACATCGGCTATTACCGGTGAATCAAGCCAAGCTATCCGAAATCAACAAGCCCAAGTAGAACAAGCGGCAACTGCCACAACAGAAATGAGCAGCACGTCACAAACTGTTAGTAATAGCGCACAACAAGCCCTTGATGAAATTAAAAATGCTGACAAAGAAGCTGAGCGCGTAAAAGGTATTTCTCATCAAAACAAAGCGACTATTGAGCAACTTGCTCACGAAGTGGATGATGCCGCCAGTGTTATTAACAAACTACATCAAGATAGCGCTTCGATAGGCAGTATTTTAGATGTTATACGCGGTATTGCTGAGCAAACCAACCTATTAGCACTTAACGCTGCAATTGAAGCGGCACGTGCCGGTGAATATGGCCGAGGTTTTGCGGTAGTAGCCGATGAGGTACGCTCACTGGCTAGTAAAACGCAAGAGTCGACCCAAGAGATACAATCGATGATTGAGTCACTTCAAAGCGGTGCTGAAGCAGCTGTAACAGCAATGGATAAAGGCAAACAACAAGCAGTATCCTGTGTTGAGCAGAGCGATTTAGCAAGCAGCGCATTAGACTCTATTACACTTGCCGTATCGCAAGCACATGACGTTAGCGAGGAAATATCGACTGCAGCACAAGAGCAGCAACAAGTATCACAAGAAATTAGTGAACGTTTAGAATCAATTGTTGCTATTGCAGAGCAAACTGCTGAAGGCGCAAATCAAACCAACATTTCAAGCTCAGAAGTGGCCAAACTCGCTGAAGAACTAAGAATCTCGGTAGAAAACTTTAAGGTGTAATAGCAATCGTATTACGCCAAAATCAAAGTAATAAAAAACCCGATACTGAGTAACAGTATCGGGTTTTTTATTTGTTTATTTTAACGCTTACCTAGCAGCACGTTGGCGGTTCCCGCCCACTTTAGGTTTAGTGTTAGCCTTTTTAAATTGGCTAAAGCCAGTATGGCGCGTTAAGGCTGGGCGCCCTCCCCTACCTTTACCTGCGCCTTTGTGTGCTTTTTCATCGCGGCCTTCTTCTGGCACCAAGCAATTTGGGCCTTTACCAATTAAATTGGCTTTCCCCATACTACGCAATGCCTCGCGGATCATTGGCCAACCCGATGGATCGTGATAGCGCAGTATTGCTTTATGTAAGCGACGCTGACGAGCTCCCTTTGGTACAGGCACTTGCTCTTTGTTATTTTTAATATTACGCAGTGAGTTCATTTCTGTATGATAAATAGTGGTCGCATTAGCCATAGGTGATGGATAAAAGTTTTGCACTTGGTCTAACTTAAAGTCATTAGATTTAAGCCACAGTGCCATGTTAACCATGTCTTCGTCTTTTGTACCTGGGTGAGCAGAAATAAAATACGGGATTAAATACTGCTTTTTACCAGCCTCTTTTGAGTACTTATCAAATAGTTCTTTAAATTGATCGTAAGCCCCCATGCCCGGCTTCATCATTTTTGATAAAGGACCATCTTCCGTGTGTTCTGGCGCAATTTTTAAATAGCCCCCCACATGATGTGTCACCAACTCTTTGACGTAGCGCGGATCTTGTACGGCTAAATCGTAACGAACGCCTGAGGCTATTAAAATCTTTTTAATACCTTTCACTTCACGGGCTTTTTTATACAAATCGATAGTAGGTGTATGGTCTGTATCCATGTGTTTACAAATATCTGGATAAACACATGAAAGCCGCCTACAGGTGCTTTCTGCTTTTTTACTCGTACAGCGCAGCTTATACATATTTGCTGTTGGGCCGCCTAAGTCAGAAATAACCCCGGTAAAACCAGGTACCTTATCTCGAATTTGTTCTATTTCATCAATAATCGACTCTTGCGAACGACTTTGAATAATACGCCCTTCATGCTCGGTAATAGAGCAGAACGAACAACCGCCAAAACAACCACGCATAATATTAACTGACGTTTTAATCATGTCGTAAGCGGGTATTTTTGCATCCCCATAACTTGGGTGCGGTATACGCTGATAAGGTAAGCCAAATACATCATCCATTTCATGGGTTTCGAGCGGAAATGCAGGCGGGTTTACCCAAATATAGCGATCGCCATGGCGCTGAAATAATGCCCGGGCACAGCCTGGGTTTGTCTCTTGGTGCAAAATTCGTGATGCGTGGGCATACAAAGGTTTATTAACACTGACTTGCTCAAATGCAGGCAGTTTAACGTAGGTTTTTTCCCACGGTTTAGGGCGCGCTGGCTGAATAGTAATAGGTTTAGCAGCCTCAGCTTTTAAATCAATACCGGCTTGTTTAAACTCTGATTTACTACACCCTACATCATCAGCGCCATAAGGATTAGGGATAGGATCTATTTTGCCTATTTTATCAATCGCAGTTGAATCACTGCCACGCCAACCCGGTATTGGCTCTTTACGAATAACGGCTGTGCCACGAATATCCTGAATTGTATCCATAGTTTCGCCAGCGGCTATACGGTGGGCCACTTCTACAAGCGGGCGCTCTGCATTACCATAAATAAGGATATCGGCTTTAGAGTCAAATAAAATACTACGACGCACTTTTTCTTGCCAATAGTCGTAATGAGCAATACGACGCAGGCTTGCTTCAATACCTCCAATCACAATGGGCACGCCTTTGTATGCTTCGCGTAAACGCTGAGAGTAAATCATCACCGCACGGTCAGGGCGCTTGCCACCTACATTACTTGGCGTGTAGGCATCGTCATGGCGCATGCGTTTTTCAGCCGTGTAACGGTTGATCATTGAATCCATATTACCGGCGGTTACACCAAAAAATAGATTCGGCTTGCCAAGTGCCATAAAGGCATCTTTTGATTGCCAGTCTGGCTGAGCAATAATACCGACTCTAAAGCCTTGTGCTTCAAGTACACGGCCAATCACTGCCATGCCAAAACTAGGATGATCCACATAAGCATCACCGCTGATTATAATAATATCGCAGCTATCCCAGCCGAGTGCGTCCATTTCTTCGCGAGTTGTAGGTAAAAATGGTGCAGTGCCATAACACTCTGCCCAATACTTTGGGTATGAGAATAGCGCGCGTTCAGCTTTAAGAGAGCTCATAATTTTGGCCATTGAATAACAAAAGGCGCGAATTATATCCTAATACATTGCTTATTTATACAACATTACCTGCGTATATCGCGCCTTGTTAGTATGTGTCCTGTTTATATTCGTCTTTTTTATTTCGCTCTTTTATAAACTCTAACAGTTCGTGCTCGGGCATGGGCTTAGCATACATAAAGCCTTGTACTTCATCGCACCCTAAGTTTTTTAAAAACTCTGCCTGTTGCTGTGTTTCTACACCTTCAGCAATTGTTTTCAGACCTAATTTAGCGCCAAGCGACACCACCAAAGCAGCAATAGCGCCGGTATCGTTATCGGGCAAGTCTTTTACAAAAGCGCGGTCAATCTTAAGTCTATCAAGCGGTAAGCTTTGTAAGTAACTCAACGAAGAAAAGCCCGTTCCAAAGTCATCAATCGCCACCTCAACGCCTAACTCTTTTAACTCTTTTAAGGTATTGATTACGGTTTCTAGTTCATCCATCACCACACTTTCAGTGACTTCTAATTCTATATTACAAGGTTTAACGTCATACTTTTGTAAAGTGTTTTTTACTGTTGTCGCGTAGCCTTTTACCTTAAATTGCGGCACAGATACGTTTACAGCAATGCAAATTTCTTCACCCAGCGCTTCTAAACGTTTTTGCTGCTGACATGCTTGCTCTAACACCCATTGGCCAATATCAACAATTAAACCGGCGTCCTCAGCTAATGGTACAAACACAGCTGGCGATATAAACGAGCCATCTTCTGATGGCCAACGCAGTAAGGCTTCGCAACCAATTAACGATAAATTATCGAGGGAAAGTTGCGGCTGATACCAAACCTGTAACTTTTCTCTGGCAAAGTCATGGCGTAACTGCCTAATAATACCTAAGCGCCAGGCCATTTTATCTTGCATATCAACTTCGTAGTAAACCCCTTCTTTGCATTTCAGCTTTTTAGCTTGATTAAGCGCAATATAAGCAACTTTGAGTGTGTCTAAACCTGTGCTTTGAAAGTCTTGCTGCTGACATAAACCAATTCTAAAATCGATGGGCAAAATATGCTCACCAGCTTTGAAAGGTACATTCAGTACATCGTTAAATTGTTCGAGATTAAACTCTGTTTGGCGAATAATAAAGCCGTAAACATCCGCACCAATACGTGATAGTAGCTTTGCGTCGGGGTAAGCGTCTTTAAGCCTTTTTACGATTTCAATGAGTAAATAGTTGCCAATTTCTTGCCCTAAGCCATTATTGATATCTGCAAAACCAATTATATCAATTAATACAAAAACGTAGTCATTCACATATGGTTTTTGATAACGCTCCACCCGCTCTATAAAATTAGTACGGTTAGAAATACCTGTAAGTACATCTTTGTAGGCTGCATCTCTAAGCTTTACAAACAGCCTAACGTTATCAAGGGCTACACTCACATTAGTAAGAAAAATCTCTGCAAATTGTAGCTGTGCTTCACTTGGTTTATGCTCACACGCTAAATAAATGGCAGCCTGACGATGCTTACTTTTTACAATAAAGGTCATGCTCGAGTCGCTTTGTGTATGCTTTGCAGTTTCAAAACATTGCTCAACTTGCTCAAAGGCCATACTGTCTACATTAATAAGCTTTTCACCAAAGTAGCTTTCATAATGACCGCTTCCTCCAAGCACCTGTATGTGGTTTTCGCCATCAAGTTTACTGCACACTAGCCCAACCTGCTGGGACTCTAAAATAATGCCTAAGTGTTTAATAATTTCTTTGCACAGTACTTTAATATCGGTGAGACCTAAAATAGACTTTGATGCCGAAACAATAGTGTTCATCGCATCACTTTGATACTCAAGCTTGCATACTTGCTCGTACGAGCGTATCGCTGTAATGAGCGATGTCACAAGCTTTGAGCGGGTCAACTCGGTTTTTGTTTTATAGTCGTTAATGTCGTATTCGCGAATTACTTTTTCTTCTGGGGTGTTACCCGCTTGGCCTGTACGTAAAATAATTCGTACATGTTGATTATTAAGCTCTTCGCGTACACGCTTAACAACTTGTAAACCCGCATCATCAGATTCCATCACTACATCTAAAAAAATGACAGATATTGTATTATTGTTTTTGAGTATTTCGATGGCTTCGCTGCCGGAATATGCATCATGAAAACGTAGCCCTGCTCCCCAAAACTCTACGCCCGACAACGCGAGCTTAGTCACTGAATGTATTTCAGGATCGTCATCAACGATCAAAACATCCCAAAAGTCAGATACCTCTGGGGTTATTTCTTCTTCGCTGTCTGGCGCTAAAAATAAAAAATCGCTTTGTTCTGACGACATTATCTTCCCTTTATCAGTTTTAATGCTTAAATAACCTCATACCTATGTACTAAAAATATATTTTTTGGTTTATAGGCTAATTCATACTATAGTCGATTAATAAAAAGTTGTTATATTTCAAACTAAAAAACTCGTAAAAGGTGTGCATATTAAATTTTTTAAAAACCTAATAAAAACGCTCTCATTGTTAATTTTAGTGGCTATTTTGATTGGTTTAACGCTTCCGCAAAATTACAGCGTCAATAAAAGCATACAAGTAAATGCCAAAGTAGAAACTGTTAAATTGCTCGTGTCAGACTTTAGCCTATGGCATACATGGTCACCTTGGGGCAAAGTAGACCCAAGCATTCGTTTTGCGCTCGGCGAGCCCATCAGAGGTATAGGCGCGCATCAATCGTGGCAAAGCGATTGGGGCTACGGTGAAATGACCATTACTTCGCTTTCAAAAAATAGAATGACCTTTAATGCGCTTTTAAAAAATGAACATATTATTGACGGTGAAATTACCTTTAACGAAGTAGAAGATAGGGTAAATGTAACTTGTAAAATTAATGGCCAAACAAACGCCCCGCTAATCTCAGGTTATCTATCGATTTTAAGCGAGTACGTATTAAGCAATACGGTGTCGCTTGGCTTAAATAACTTACAAACAGTGGCGCAATTACGCGACCAAAAAACTCAGCTGGATACAAATGACAGTAAAATCAGCCCAAGCGAGAATTAATCTTGCTAATATAATTGAGTCTTTACTTGGCTACCCAGTAAAAAAAATAACCAGCAATACCGGGCAACCAAGTACAAATCAAAGTTACGGTTCGAAAGGCGATCTAAACCCGCTTTATCACATAAATAGTGATAACCCTATTTTAGCGCGCGCCCAAAAACGCCAAGATTTACTGCTTATAAAACAGCAACAAAACATAGAAACCATTTTAGCTAAAGCCATGGAATTTTGCCCCGACGTGGCAAGTAATAAGCAACCCGATGCCGACTGGATTGAGCGCTTTATTGCCCTATGTGAAGACACCTCTAACGAGTCAATGCAAACATTGTGGGCTAAAATTTTAACTGGTGAGACACTCAACCCTGGTACTTTTTCTATAAAAAGCTTACAAACACTCAAACACATGACCCAACGTGAAGCAGATGCATTACAAAAATGTGTATCGCTGAGCAGCTACAACGCAAAAGATGACAGCCACTTTATTTTATTAGGGTTTTATAAAAAGCCATCGCTTTTTGACTTGTTACGAAAAGGCAATAAGGTGTCGCTTAATTTAGGAAAAACGGGGATCAGCTTTCCTGATATTCTAACACTTATGGATCTTAATTTACTCTACAGAAAAGAGATAGAATCGGCGGTATTAAAAGCAGGCCAAGAACTCACCCTGTCGTTTTTATCGCAAAAAGTGACATTAAAAGCTAAAAGCAGTGACTTGGTATTAAGCTATTATAAGTTTACGCAAACTGGCGATGAGCTTTCTAAACTCATAAACTACCCTGTAAATAAGGTGTATAAGCAATTAATTAATAATGCACTGGAGGGAGAATTTGATTTAACGTGGCATGCTAATAAATAGCACACCACGTTTTAAGCTCACTAATTAAAAGTGAACTTGAATACCCGCAAATGGGCCTGATGCGTCAATATCGGTATTAATATCATCAACATCATCAAGCTCAAGCGTCATAGAACGGTAACCCGCTTTAACTGCAACATCTACAGCTAGGTTATCAATAAGTTCATACGCTACGCCTACTTGATAGTCTTGTACTTTGCTATCATCGATAGCCAAAAAGCTGCCTTCAAAAAACACGCTTAAACCCGTAAATGGTAAGCCTGCTTCAGCGCGGCCGTACGCAAGTGGTACAAGGCCTGAAAAATCAACAGTTTCAGAGAAGTTAGTACCACCTTGCTGAGTAGTACCAGTGACAACAATGTCACCGTCAAACTGCTTTGCGTTTAAGCCTAAATCAATTGAAATTAAATCGTTATCAAAAATTTCGTAATAAAGAATGTAATCGATGTGAGTTAAATCACTTAATGTGTTTGCCGTTGTACCAACCACATAATCTGAGCCATTAAAGCTAAACGTATCAGTAAGGGTTGCAGAGCCATTAAGTTCAAGCTCTGTATATTTAAGCTTTAGGTTAGGAACTAATGGCACTGGGTGTTCTAGCGCCGCATAGTAGCTAATAAAAGTTTCGTCTTCAAAATTAAAATCTTGTGGTGCGTTATCTTTGTAAGAAAACTGACCGTCATTATCTGACTGCCAGCCATCAACACCTACATATAAACCTAATAAAGTGTCTGCCTGTGCTGCAGGGGCTAAACATGCCATGGAAAGGGCAGCTGCTAAACAATACTTTTTCATTTTTTATCCTTGAGCTAGTAGTTCGCTAAGTTCGATTAAAGCCGCATTGGCTCTTGAGATATAATTTGCCATTACTAAAGAATGATTTGCTACAAAGCCAAAGCCATTCCCATTTAAAATCATTGGGCTCCACACAGTTTCTTGTGTTGCCTCAAGCTCACGTATAATTTGCTGTAAGCTTACACGGGCGTTTTTCTTTTCAAGTACATCTGCAAAGTCGTATTCAACCGCTTGTAAAAAGTGTAATAACGCCCACGTTGCACCACGCGACTCGTAAAATACATCGTCTATTTCCCACCACGACGTCCTTACTTGTTGCTGAAGTGGTGAATAGGTTGCCTGTGTGTTAGATGAGTTACCTGCTAAATCAGTATTTACTTTGTCTTGGCCAACACTTGCACTTAAACGCTGGCTTAAACTACCTAAACGCTTTTCGGCTTCTTTTAACCAGCTACGTAGGTTATCTGCACGTGAGTAAAATTGACTATCTCGCTCATGCTCGTTAGCAATTTGTGAGCGGTATACTACTAAATAGTCTATCCCCTTTTGGTACTCTCCCTCGGCACTTGGCCATGCCCATGCCTCAGAGCTAATATTAAACTGCGGCTGCGCTTTTTTAAGCGCTTCATGTTCGGTTGATTGCGACTGCGAACGGCTAAAATCTTTACGCATAGATAGGGCTAAATCACGCACCATTTCAAGCGCGCCATATTCCCATGCAGGCATATCATCCATTATCACACTTGGGGGCATTACATCGTTTGATAAATAGCCACCTTGCTTATCAAGTAAAGTGCTAGCAACAGTAATGAGTGTTGTGGTTGTTGTGTAGCCCGTTACCATTTTTTCACTACGCGCTTGTGCCGTCTCTTTTGCATGAGTAACCACGTTAAAGCGTGCCGGCTCAATACTCCAATAAACAGCAATAGCGTAAAAAATAATAAGTAGTGCAATCAATGCACCAGCTATTTTTCCTTTGTGTTGCGACATTTATCCTCCTAGTGATGAGCGTGTTGTTTTTTAGATGGCTTAGAATTCGCGGCTTGTGCTTCAAGTGAGACCACCTGAGCATTAGTAAACAAGCGATTACCGTCACTAAAATATAGCGTGAGTTTACGTTCTTGCCCTACTTTTAGTGGTTCTTGTGGGTCAAATACCATTAAATGGTAACCACCAGGCTGAAAGCTTAAGCTTTCATGGCCCTTAATGGTAACAGCATTAACTTGTTGCATTTTCATCATACCATTGACATGTGTATGCTCATGAATCTCTACTCTGCCTAAACCTTCAATGGTTGCTTTGGTTAATTTAGCAACACCGCCCCCGTGGTTAGAAATTGTTAAATAGCCAACACTCGATTTACTGCCAGGCAAAAACGCTCTTACTTGCGCATGGCTTACTTCAAGTTTAGCTTCGTCTGTATCGTGGCTGTGCCCAGCATGTGCAGCAACCGATGACGAAAACACATTAAACACTAACGCCGAGGCCATAAAAAAGCACTGCTTCATCATCGCTTTGTTCCTTGTGAAAGCATAAATTTCACTTTAAATTTAACATAGTTAACTAATAATAGTCAGTTAAATTAAGGCTCAAGAGGTTACTTTTTTGTTATCGAGCACCAACCAACACAGTACAGCTACAAATAATAAAGGCCACGCTATCATTACCGAGCCAAATAACAGCGCCAAAATGGTCCCAACTAATGCAACAACCCCTGCGCCAATTAATCCCATGGTTATTAAAGCCATAACAGCTACTACAGCAATAATGGCAACTAATACGCCGGCCAACTCTAGCCCTACCCAGCTCATATCTGCAATCCACAACGGGAACTGCCATGAATCAAAATGTATTAACGACACCGCATCAGTAAAAAGTAATACATAAACAACAACACATATTGCTAAGGTTTTCATATCCCTCTCCTAATACGCGCGCTCTTCAAGGCAACAATGAGCTATAAAGTAACCAAGCGCCACTGCAAACGGAAAACTGATAAATAATAAAATAGTCACTAAGCGTGTTGACCACACCGGAAAATCAAGGCGACGCGCTAACCCGCTACAAACGCCCGATATTTTTTTATTAAGCGAGTCTTTGTACCAACCACGCTGTGTTTTAAAGTTATTCATACTCAACTCCTTAGGCGTTTGGCACTGTTGTATTGATATTATTATGTTTAACACTGGCTTTTAAACGAGCCAGCTCTGCATCTATTTTTTCATTTTTTTCTAAAGACGCTATTTGCTCAGCGGTTGAACGTGCCGTATGTGTAAGTTCATAAGCATCAACTTGTGCCTCTATGCCTTCCACTTTTTGCTCTATCATTTCAAAGCGAGACAAGGCATTGGCAACATTGTCGCTGTGTAATTGCATATTCACTTTTTCACGTGCAACAACAATATCGTGGCGTTTTATTAATTGCGCTTGTTTAGTTTTAGCGTGCGCCATTTTTTGTTGTAAACGTTCACAATCGGCTGTAATTTTCTTTATCGACTCTTTAAGCTCATCTAGCTGCGTGTTTTTTTCAGCAATTTTGTCGTGTACTTGTTGTTTTTCTAACAAGGCAGACTTGGCTAAATCATCACGGTTTTTGGCAATGGCAAGCTCTGCCTTTGTTTGCCATGAGGTTAAATCTTTTTGTTTTTGTGCGATTTGGCGTTTAAGCGTTTTTTCTTCGCACAGTAAAGCAGCGGCAGTGCTTCTGCACTCATTTAATGCCTCTTGCATTTCACTTAGCATAAGGTTGAGAAGCTTTTCAGGGTCTTCAGCTTTATCTAGCATGGCTGCTATATTTGATTTGATAACGTCATTTACGCGATTAAATACACTCATTGTTTTGTCCTGTTGTTTTAATTGATAACAACAAGAGGATTCCAAGAGTTATGCCAAACTCTTAAAAAATAAATATTAAACTTTAAAAACATATACTTAAAATTTAAAAGGTGTCATTGCAAGTGACCATAAGCTGAACGTAAAAAAGTGTAATTAACTAATATTTAGATCTTTTGACTAAATTTTAGGATCAAAAAAGCCACTAAAAAGTGGCTTAATTTAAAATTTATACGGCTTAAGTTTATTCGGGTACAAAACTCAATGCTTTATCCATAACCGACAAATCAGCCTGTTTACCATGGCCATTTTCTGAAAGGTGACGTCTAAATCCGCGCGCCCCAGGCTGGCCCTGAAAAATTCCCAACATATGACGTGCTATATGCCAAAAGTTAGCACCTAAACGCATTTCTTCTTCGATGTAATCGTACATAGCACGCACCACATCGTGACGCGTTTGAGTATTAGCCACCTCACCATAAATTTTTTCATCCACTTCATTAAGCATAAATGGGTTGCTATATGCTTCGCGGCCAATCATAACGCCGTCTATGTGCGCTAAATGCGCGAGGCTCTCTTCAATCGTTTTGACACCGCCGTTAATACTTAAATCGAGCTGTGGGTAGTCTTTTTTTAGCTGATAAACACGTGGGTAATCAAGAGGCGGGACTTCACGGTTTTCTTTAGGACTTAAGCCATTCAACCACGCTTTACGGGCATGAATAATAAAGTCATCACAGCCAACTTTGTGGCTAGCTTCAATTAACGCGCATAAAAACTCATACGAGTCTTGTTCATCAATACCAATGCGTGTTTTTACCGTAACCGGAATATCTACTTCGCTTTTCATTGCTGCAACACATTGTGCAACCAGATCAGGCTCAGCCATTAAGCAAGCACCAAAGCGCCCGTTTTGTACCCTATCTGATGGGCAGCCTACATTTAGGTTAATTTCATCGTAGCCACGCTCACCCGCAAGTTTTGCACATTTAGCAAGCGCATCAGGGTCCGAGCCACCCAGTTGCAAAGCAACCGGCCCTTCGTGTTGATTAAAGTGTAAGTAATCGCCACGCCCAAATAAAATAGCCCCTGTGGTGATCATCTCTGTGTATAAAACAGCGTGCTTAGTCATCTTACGATGAAAAGTACGGCAATGACGATCTGTCCAATCTAACATAGGGGCAACTGAAAAGCGCCTGTTTAACGTAGGGTTATCTGATGTGCGTTTTTGCAATGTAAAAGCCTCGGGGATTATAAGTAAATGCGCCCATAAAAAGGCGCTGTATTCTACACAAAAGCCTAATTAGCATCAATGTTAGCTGTATATTTGTAAACCAAAATAATGCGCAATACCATTGAGTATATTTGTCACAGCCACTGAGCTTAAAATTAACCCCATGATTCTACTTATAATGCTTGCGCCACTGTCGCCTATTAGCTTATGCACGTGATTTGCGAGTAACAAAAGTACAAGTACAACAACAAGTACAGCCAGCATCATCGACGATGTAGTAACTTGCTCAACCCACGTATATTCTTCGTTGCGCGTCATCAGTACAGCGCCTAGCATAGCACCAGGACTAGCTATAGAGGGAATTGCTAACGGAAAAATAGCGGTTTCTGTGCTGTCTCGTACACTTTTAATTTCAGACTCGGGCTTACTTTCACCAAAAATCATTGAAAGCGCAAAAATAAGCAATACTATGCCACCGGCTATTTGAAACGCCGAGAGCGGTATTTCAATTGCATTTAACAGTTGCTCACCAGCTATAACAAAAAACAGTAAAACCACTGCAGATACGCCTACCGCTTTGAAAACAACTTTTCGTTTAAACTTTTCATCCTCCCCGCGTGTCACAGCAATAAATACAGGCACTGTACCTATCGGGTCTATCACCGCAAAAAAGAAAATAAATATAGCTATTAATTCATGCATTAATGGGCTTCCTAGATAAAAAGTGTTTAATAAAAACGCTGCAAGTACAACACAGTATGTTAGTATATCACGGTAGCGTAAGGATAAGAGAATGATGAATATAGAATCACTCGTAAGTAAAGCAAAACAAGTTTGTGACAACCGCGGCGCGCGTTTTACGCCAATCCGCGAAAAAGTTTTTCGTTTGTTAGCCAGCGCGCAAGGTGGCGTAGGGGCATACGATTTACTCGAGCAATTAAAAATGACAGAGTCAGGCGCAAAACCTGCAACGATTTATCGTGCGCTAGACTTTTTATCAGAGCTGGGGTTTATTCACAAAATAGAAAGCACCAATGCATTTATGCTTTGTCATCACTTTGATCATATTCATCCTGTGCAGCTATTAATTTGTGACACTTGTGGTTTTGTAAAAGAGCTGCACTCTACCGTTATTTCTCACGAACTGAACAACTTAGCAGCAGAAAGCGGCTTTGTTGTATCAGGACAAACTATTGAAGCACATGGTAAGTGTGAGTCTTGTAGAAGCTAAACCCAAAGTTTGTTTTAAAGCTATACTCATATACAGATAGCCACTTTAGCACCAATTTTAAGAGTACCTAACATGAATGTTGAGTTCATTAATCCATTTTTATCTTCTTTGATCAATGTGTTATCTACAATGGCACAAACCGAGTTAAAACCAGGTAAGCCGCGTATTAAAACAGACGAAATTGCCTGTGGTGATGTATCAGGTTTAATTGGCATGGCGGGCGCGCAAACGCGTGGCTCATTTTCAATTACCTTTGATGAAAACTTAGCCTTAACCATTATGGAACGCATGCTTGGTGAGCGCCCTGACGGTATTGATGATGAAGTAACTGATATGGTTGGCGAAATTACCAATATGGTAACTGGCGGCGCTAAAAATTTACTCGGTGAAAAAGGCTATGATTTTGATATGGCAACTCCGATTGTTGTTGCTGGTAAAGGCCACACCATTACTCATAAAAGTAAAGGCAAAAAAATAATTATGCCATTTAGCTGCGATGCGGGTGATGCGAATATAGAAGTTAGCTTTGATAAATTATGAGCTGGCAACAAACTCAAATAACCTTAAAACCGCGCGCCCGAGGATTTCATCTAATTGACGATGAAATACTCGCCCAATTAAATGGGCTTACTAACTATAAAGTAGGCTTACTGCATTTATTTATTCAACACACCTCGGCAAGTTTAACCATAAACGAAAACGCCGATCCAACAGTGCGCATGGATATGGAAAGCCACTTCAACCATTTTGTACCTGAGCGCCAGTCTTATTACCGCCATGATTATGAAGGCGATGATGACATGCCAGCCCATATAAAAACCAGCACGCTAGGGTGTGAGCTAAGTATCCCTATCAGCAACGGACGTTTAGCGCTAGGTACATGGCAAGGTATTTACTTAGGCGAGCATCGCGACGCTGGCGGTGCAAGACGTATTATAGCGACCTTACAAGGCGAAACATTTTAACCTTGTATTGACCCCCACTCTCTACTTTTACCCGCGCCACTTCGCATTATTTAAAGCCCTTTATACCGCGCGGCGGCATGTTGCCATGCATATTTAATGGCTTCATAGGGCCTTACGTAAAACAACTAAGCTATTTTTAGGTAGGAAGTATAGCTATAGCGAGGCAAAATTTGCTATTTAGTCGTTCTCGGCAATTGTTCCTGCATTGCTCTACCTTCTGCATCCATGCAGCCATAAATGAGGTTTTTTTAACTTTGGTAGTGGCACGTTTAGCACCGCAAAATGATTAAATATTATTGCTCATTGTCATTCTTTAATTATTTTTTGTACTGCTAGATTAAAAGCTCAGTGCAATATAACCATTATGAATAAATTGCGTAGGTAAGATAAAAATATTGTTTTAAGACGTTTTTGTTTTAGTGGGGTATTTAGAGAGATTGGAGCGGCACACGAGGCTCGAACTCGTGACCTCGACCTTGGCAAGGTCGCGCTCTACCAACTGAGCTAGTGCCGCTTTATAGTTAGTCAGTAATTTTACGCTTAAGCGCGACAGGTCGCGTCCTACGTTCTGGCAACTGAGCTAGTGCCGCTTTACATTTTATTCGATACTTCAATTTCTTTGGTGAGAAATTGGAGCGGCACACGAGGCTCGAACTCGTGACCTCGACCTTGGCAAGGTCGCGCTCTACCAACTGAGCTAGTGCCGCTTTATAGTTAGTCAGTAATTTGTCCGTTGGTGCGCGACAGGTCGCGTTCAACATTCCGGCAACTGAGCTAGTGCCGCTTTATAGTTAGTCAGTAATTTGTCCGTTGGTGCGCGACAGGTCGCGTCCTACATTCTGGCAACTGAGCTAGTGCCGCTTTACATTTTATTCGATACTTCAATTTCTTTTGGTGAGAAATTGGAGCGGCACACGAGGCTCGAACTCGTGACCTCGACCTTGGCAAGGTCGCGCTCTACCAACTGAGCTAGTGCCGCACTTACTGATGGTAATTTAACCACTCAAATACACTAACCCCGCAGGGGTTATCGACTTGAGCGGGGCAGGATTCTACAATAATCTAATGTGTTTGCAAGTGTTTTTTACAAATTAAAGAATTTTTCTCTATACACCTTTAATTCCATAATAGAATCTTTAATGTCATCAAGCGCAAGGTGTGACCCTTTTTTATTCACCTGTGCCAAAACTTCAGGCTTCCAACGTCGAGCAAGCTCTTTAATCGTGCTTACATCTAAATTTCGATAATGAAAAAAGTCTTCAAGCTCGCGCATGTATTTATTCATAAAGCGTCGGTCTTGGCCTATTGAGTTACCACACATAGGTGATTTACCCGCCGGCACCCACTGTTTTAAAAAATTAAGCGTTTGTTCAACCGCATAAGCCTCATCGTATGTACTGGCTTTACAACGCGCTGTTAAACCAGATTTACCGTGCTGCGTAGTACACCATTCGTCCATGCCATCTAGCAGCTCATCACTTTGATGAATAGCTATAGTAGGACCTTCCGCGAGTATATTTAAATCGGCATCAGTTACTACTGTTGCAATTTCGAGTATTTTATCCGTGGCAGGCTCAAGCCCAGTCATTTCCAGATCAAGCCAAATTAAATTAGATTCATTAATAGTCATAGTAACCTTAAACAGTGCTTTTCTTTAGATCCAACGCATTTCGATATATCATATTAGCATCAACCGTCGAGCTAAAGCTTTTTTTATACCATTTTGGTTAATTAAGTAATCTATTTTGAGGTAGTAAAACCTTGTCGATAGCAAGGCAAAAATTTTGTTATTTAGTTGTTCTAAATGAGAAATTTTTAACGTAGCTAGCGTCAGGTTTAGCCACTCAAAATGGTTAGGTATTGCCAACTGGTATTAACTCAAAGCCGACATTTAAACCAAGGTTATAGGCCAAAAGTGGCAAAACAGAAAAAATTAAGTAAAGGCCAATCTCGCAGGATCAAGGCTAATCATCAAAAGCGCTTAAATAATGCCGATACAAAACCGGCAAAAGGTGGCGCACAAGAGTGGCAAACAGATAATCTGGGCGCAACCGAAAACGCCGTTGTGATCAGCCGTTTTGGCCAACACGCCGATGTAGAAACACAAGAAGGTGACGTATTACGCTGTAATATTCGTCGTACCGTTACTAACTTAGTGTGTGGTGACGAAGTACTATTTCGCCGCGCAAAAGTAAGTGAAGGCGAC
Source organism: Pseudoalteromonas sp. S3776 (assembly GCF_005886915.1). Lineage (NCBI taxonomy): Bacteria > Pseudomonadati > Pseudomonadota > Gammaproteobacteria > Alteromonadales > Pseudoalteromonadaceae > Pseudoalteromonas > Pseudoalteromonas sp. S3776. The sequence goes on from NZ_PNCU01000040.1 coordinate 69,364, forward strand.
TTAGCGGGTGTTATTGAAGCAACACAAGAGCGTCGCTCGCAACTTACGCGTCCCGACTTTTACGATGGCGTAAAAGTAATCGCTGCAAATATTGACCAAATTTTAATGGTGTCGGCCGTATTACCAGAGTTTACGCCCAGTATTATCGACCGTTATTTGATTGCCTGTGAAGATATGGGCATAGAACCTATTTTAGTACTTAATAAAATCGACTTAATTGACGAGGAAGGCTTAAACGAGATCCAAAAAGTACTCGATATTTATCGAGGCCTTGGTTATCAGGTGCTGCTTGTGAGTAGTGTAACCGGCGAAGGTATAGAGGATTTAAAAAGCGTACTGGTTGATAAAAATAATATTTTTGTCGGGCAAAGTGGCGTGGGTAAATCAACCTTAGTTAACACGGTACTTCCTGATGCCGAAATATTAACCAAAGAAGTATCAGAAAACAGTGGCTTAGGGCAACATACCACCACTGTATCACGCTTACATCACCTTCCAAGTGGTGGTAACCTAATAGACTCACCAGGCATACGTGAGTTTGGTTTATGGCATTTAGAAGTAGAACGTGTTACTTGGTGCTTTAAAGAATTTAGAGAGTTTATAGGTGGGTGTCGCTTTAGAGACTGTAAGCATTTAAACGACCCAGGCTGTATAATTCAACAAGCGGTAGTCGATGGCGATATTTCGCAAATGCGATTTGACAGCTACCACCGTATTTTAGAAACAATGGCCGATGGCCGTGCTGGTGCACGTGCACCTCGCGTTTAATTTAGGAAACAATCTGTGAGTTTAGACAAATTTAAAATTGCAATGCAGTATGCAATGCCAAAGCACTTTATTTCACGCGTAGTAGGTAAATTAGCAGCAGCAAAAGCAGGTGCTTTAACTACAACGCTCATTAAACTTTTTATTAAGCAATATAAAGTAGACATGAATGAAGCCTTGCATGAAGACCCTGCGTACTACAAAACGTTTAATGAATTTTTTACCCGCCCATTAAAAGAGGGTGTGCGTCCAATGGCGCAAGGCGAGAACGTCATTACGCACCCTGTAGATGGTGCTATTAGCCAACTAGGCGACATTGTTGATGGCCAGTTAATACAAGCAAAAGGTCACGACTACAGCCTACAAGCACTCTTAGGTGGTTATGAAGATGATACAACGCCATTTTTAGGCGGCAAATTTGCAACTATTTACCTAGCGCCAAAAGACTATCACCGTATCCATATGCCGATAGATGGCACACTAAGTAAGATGATTTATGTACCGGGCGACTTATTTTCGGTAAACCCGCTTACAGCACGGAATGTCCCTAATTTATTTGCGCGTAATGAGCGTGTAGTGGCTATTTTTGAAACCGAAATTGGCCCACTTGCAATGGTACTTGTAGGTGCAACCATTGTAGCCAGTATTGAAACTGTTTGGGCAGGCACAGTAACGCCACCAGCCGGTAGCGATGTGTTTAGCTGGAACTACCCAACTCAAGGTGAAAATGCCATTACCCTTAAAAAAGGTGAAGAAATGGGCCGCTTTAAACTAGGTTCAACAGTGGTACTTGCATGGGGTGCTGACAAAGCAGATATTTTAGACGACCAGCTACCTGAAACAGTAACGCGTTTAAACACCGCATTTGCAACAATTAAAGAAAGTGAAGAGCTGTAAGCTGTAAGCTAAAGATTAGAAAGCACCGCGTTTATTACAAACGCGGTGCTTTTTTGTTGGAAGACGTAGAGCTTGCTTACACAAAATATAAGCATAATGTCCCACCTCTAAAGCGACCCACCTCTTAACCTTTCTGTGAATAATTAACTTAATATTTTGCACAAAGAGAAGTGAAAGAGGAATAAATGAGAAAACTTAAAAAAAATACTTATTTTAAGCTTATCTTTTCCTCTAAAGCGCAGCGCCTCTTAACCTCTTTGTGAATTAATTCTTTAAAAAAATACTGCAAAGCTAGTAACAGCGAGTTTACCTCGCGTCGGATATTTTGCATTAATAAATGTACACAGCATAAATTCCAAATGCGCAAGCGAGGCGCCTACAGATTAACTAAACCATAATGCTCATTTTAGCTGACGTAGAGCTTGCTCACGTTAGAAGCGAAGCTTCTCATGGATTAATCCCTAGTTTAGCCCCGCGAATTACCCATACTTTATTCTCTGCACTCTTTACAGTTGAAATCTTTAACTACTTTAAAATGCTGTTGCTTTAAGCTCAGCGCATCAAAGGTAATAAACACACTACCTTCAACATGCCCTAACAACATATTAAGTGTCAGTTGTGCCTGCATAGAGCCAATAACTCCCAATAAAGGGCTTATTACACCCGCATTACTACAATTTACAGCGGGCGCGGCGTCACTTTTTGCAAAAACGCAGCCATAACATGGGCTATTGTTTTGCCTAAAATCAAAGCCCATAAGTTGCCCACTACTTGCAATTGCAGCGCCTGTAATTAAAGGCACCTTATGAGTAAAGCAATAATGGTTAACACTGTAACGTGTGGCAAAATTATCAGAGCAATCAAGGACTATGTCGGCATTATTTAAAAGCTCAGCTGCATTGTTATTATCGAGTTTTTGACAATGCGTGACTATATCTATTTGATTATTCAGACTCGCTAATACTTTGCCAGCGGCCGCGACCTTGCTTTGCCCTAAATGATTTATTTTATAAAGCACTTGGCGCTGTAAGTTAGATAGCTCAACGGCATCATCGTCTATTAAAATAAGCGTACCAATACCTGCTGCGGCTAAATACAAAAGCGCAGGGCTACCTAACCCGCCCGCACCGACTACAGCAACAGTTGCAGCTTTGAGTGCTAACTGCCCTTCTAGCCCCACTTCTTTTAACAATAAGTGACGACTGTAACGCAGGGCTTCTTTATCGCTGAGCTTATCCATTTGACTGGTTTATAGCACTTTGTAGTGCGCTAATAGCTGCAATATAATCCTCTGCTTCACTGATCGCTCTTACCACAGCAACACTGCCTACACCTGTTTGTGCAACTTCGCTTGCGCGGGTTAAATCTATGCCGCCAATGGCAACGGTTGGGTAGCTTTGCATTAATGGCACACACTTTTTAAGTTTATCAAGCCCTTGTATTTGCCCTGTCATATCTTTGGTGGTGGTTGGGTAAATAGCGCCAAATGCCATATAACTTGGTCGGTAGTTGTGCGCACGGAGCATTTCGTAAAAGCCGTGGGTAGAAAGCCCAAGCCTTAACCCCGCCTCTTTAATAGCTGCTAGATTAGCGGTTTCTAAATCTTCTTGGCCTAAGTGTACGCCGTAGGCTCCGTGCTTAATTGCCAACTGCCAGTAGTCGTTTATAAATACGTGAGCGTTATATTTTTTGCCCAGCTCTGCGGCCTGCTTAATGAGTTCATCAAGCTCAAGGTCGGTTTTATTTTTAACGCGAAGCTGCGCCGTAGTAATACCTTGCTGCAAACATTTATCTAGCCAATCTAGGCTATCGACCACAGCATACAAGCCCAGCTTTTTGCTCTCACAAGGTGCAAAATCAGCCGCCATATTAAATTCAAGCGGCACATCAAAATCAAGCTCATCGCCAAGCCAGCTGCCAGGCTCTATTACTTGCGGGTAGTCATCTAACTGTGTAGGAAAAGCAGTATGCGCAACCGGGCCTATTCCTTCGCCGTACCTAACCGACTGCTTTAAACCTTGGTTTATATAGGCTTTAGCTAAAATAAAAGCATCTTTTAGTGGGTAGCCTTTTGCTAAACACGCGGCAATAACCGAGGCCATGCTGCAACCGGTACCATGACTATGAGGGCTTTGAATTTTTTTATTACCGAGCCAATACTCCTCGCCGTTTTGTGTGCAGTAATCTATACAATAACCTGTTGGGTAATCCCAGTGCCCGCCTTTAATCACAACCGCTTTTGCGCCCCAGCTTAATAGCTTTTTAGCAGCGTCTTTCACTGCACTTGGGCCAATTAAATACACCCCTGTTAGCAATTGCGTCTCGTGCGTATTAGGCGTTATTACATCTACCAGCGGCATTAAGCATTCTTTAATGGCACCCACGGTATCTTCTTCTGTTAATACATCACCGCTTGAGGCAATAGCAACCGGGTCATAAACAATTACTGGCGGTACAGGCCATTTAGCTTTGTAATGTGCTATATGCTCGCTTATTAATTGAATTTGCTGCACATTTGCTAACATGCCAATTTTAATTACTTTGGCTTTCATATCGCTTTCGAGTGCTAGTAATTGCGATTCAATAATATCGGTAGATACCGCGTTAATCGCCTCCACACCTAAGCTATTTTGTGCCGTAAGCGCGGTAATTGCAGTACATCCATGCACGCCAAAACTTTGCATTGCTTTTATATCCGCTTGAATGCCTGCACCGCCGCCAGAGTCGGAGCCGGCAATTGTCCACACTAAATTATTCATACTCTTTATTTCCTTACTGCTGATGCCAAAACGGCATACCCATTGTTGGGGTTGAGGGGGCTGCTAAGTCTTTTTCAGGCATTGCTTTGGCATTATAAGCAAAGCGCCCTGCCTCTACCGCGGCTTTAAATGCACGACTCATCGTAACTGGACAGCCAGCCCCTGCAATTGCTGAATTTAATAAAACCGCATCATACCCTAATTCAAGTGCTTGGCAGGCATGCGAAGGCAAACCCAGCCCTGCATCAACAATTAATGTGGTATTTGGTAAGCGCTCACGAATTGTTTTTAAATTGTAACTATTTAAAAGCCCTTTGCCAGTGCCAATAGGTGCGCCCCAAGGCATAAGTACTTCACACCCTAGCTCATTTAAACGCTGACAAAGCACTAAATCGTCAGTGCAGTAAGGCAGTACTTTAAAGCCATCATTAATTAATAGTTTAGTGGCTTCTAACAAGGCGAATGGGTCTGGTTGTAAGTTGTAGTCATCCCCTATTAGTTCAAGCTTAATCCAATCGGTTGCAAATACTTCTCGGCACATTTTAGCAAGTGTTACAGCTTCTTTTACACTGTGGCACCCTGCTGTATTTGGTAGTATTTTGAGGCCCGTGTTTTTAATTAATTGCCAAAAATCATCCCCCGCGGCCACGCTTTGCTGGCGCCTTAATGACACCGTTACTATTTGCGCACCAGAGGCTTTTATAGACTCTTCCATCACCGCTGGCGATGGATAAAGCGCCGAGCCTATTAACAAACGGCTATTTAGTTGCTCGCCATAAATAGTTAAGCAATCGTTACCTTGAACCATGCTACCCACCTTGTATAGGGGATAACAATTCAATGCTATCCCCTTCGTTAATTGTGGTGCTTGCATGCAAGCTTTGTGGAATAAATTCGCCATTCACCGCCACAGCAAATGGAGGCTTTGCACCAAAATGTTGTAATACATTAACAAGTACTGCACTTTCAACAGTAAGCAGCTCACCATTAATTGTTATAGTCATTTATTACTCACTCTATTTTTGATAACGCATCTTTCACTAAAGCGGGCCCCAACATATAGCCATGACGATATAAGCCATTAATACTAATTACGTTTCCTTCTTTTAAAACCTCTGGTCGATTGCTTTTAAATGCAGGGCGTAACCCGCTTTGAATATTGATTAATCGAGCCTCAGCAAACCCGCTGTGCACAGTATAAGCGGCCGAAAGTAGCTCAAGCGTGGAACGCACCGTGGCAGGCCCGCTATCATCAGACTCAATTTCGGTTGCACCAATTACATACTCATTATTGGGTTTTGGTGCGATATAAATTGGATAGCGTGGGTGCATTAAACGCACAGGCCGCGTTAAGTTAACCTCTGGCGCATGTAATCTGGCTACCTCACCACGCACTCCTCTAAGTGGCTTATCGGCTTTAGCACCTAAACCACGGCAATCAATAATGTAATCAAACGGGCGGTTATTCACCTCGCCATTTTGAATGCTAACGCGTTGGTTAAACACAAACTTAACCTTACGTTTATTAAGCATGGTAAAACTTGCTTTATAAAAAGCCTGATTATCAATCTGCCCTTCGCAGGGTAAAAACACCCCTTGGTTAAAACGATTAGCTAATTCGGGCTCTAACTGCGTTATTTGCTGAGCATTTAACGCCTGCGCGCTATGCCCTGCTATAGGCTTAATACGCTGGCTAAAGCTTTGTAAGTCACCTTTATCTTGCTGGTGCGCCACAACCAGCGTGCCTTTTTGCTGATAAAAAACCTCACCTTCAAGCTCGCTCACTATTTCAGGCCAGCGCTTGAGTGAATTTAGCCCCGTGATCGCTAAATCCGTTTCACACAATACCGACTCTGCAAGTGGTGCTAACATCGCAGCAGCCACTTTACCGGCACTATTTTGAGTATGCTCATCAGTGGCTTCAAAAACAGTAACATGATGCGACTTACTAAGCTCAAGGGCTGCTAAGCGCCCTGCTAAACCAAAGCCTACAACGGCAATGTTGTAAAACATAAACACTCCTACATGAAGCTCAAAGCCGCAGCTGTCAGTAATACCAATCCGCAATAACACTTAATCATTTTCAGGGGCTAAACGTGTCGCTATCTGTGTTAAAAAATTCTCATTTAGAACAACTAAATAGCGAATTTTTTGCCTTGCTATCAACTCGTTTATCCATCCTCAAAAAAGCTTACTTAATTATGCGAATTGGTATAAAGTAACTATTGCCTCTATGCTAGTTACTTTATTGTTGATATCTGACAGCTGAAAACCGCGCTACAGCGCTTTATGGTAAATTTCTGAGCCCGATTGCTTAAACTCTTCCGACTTCGCTTTCATTTGCGCTTCTACATCAACCATTTTGATCTCAATTGCATCACCAACATTGTTAGGATCGATCCCGCGTGATTCGAGATCTTTGGCATAATCACGTACCTCTTGGGTAATTTTCATTGAGCAAAATTTAGGGCCGCACATAGAGCAAAAGTGCGCCACTTTGCCAGACTCTTGCGGCAGGGTTTCGTCGTGGTATTCACGGGCACGTTCTGGGTCTAGGCCAATATTAAATTGGTCGTGCCATCTAAATTCAAAACGTGCTTTTGATAATGCATTGTCACGCTCTTGTGCGCCGGGGTGGCCTTTGGCTAAATCGGCCGCATGCGCTGCAATTTTGTAGGTAATTAAGCCCTCTTTTACATCTTCTTTATTGGGCAAACCTAAATGCTCTTTTGGTGTTACATAACACAGCATGGCACAGCCATACCACGCTATTTGTGCAGCGCCTATACCCGATGTTATATGGTCGTACCCTGGTGCTATATCGGTAGTTAATGGGCCTAATGTATAAAAAGGCGCTTCGCCACAATGCTCTAATTGTTCATCCATATTGGCTTTAATCATGTGCATTGGCACATGGCCTGGGCCTTCAATAAATACTTGTACATCGTGTTTCCACGCAATTTTTGTAAGCTCCCCTAACGTACGTAGCTCGCTAAATTGCGCTTCGTCGTTGGCATCAGCAATCGAACCTGGACGAAGGCCATCACCGAGTGAAAAACACACATCGTATTGTTTTAAAATTTCGCAAATATCTTCAAAGTGCGTATATAAAAAGTTTTCTTTATGGTGCGCTAAACACCACTTAGCCATAATTGAGCCACCACGCGATACAATACCGGTTACTCGCTTTGCCGTCATTGGCACATAACGCAGCAATACTCCGGCATGAATAGTAAAGTAATCAACACCCTGTTCGGCCTGTTCAATTAGGGTATCGCGAAAGATCTCCCACGTTAAATCCTCTGCCACACCATTTACTTTTTCAAGCGCTTGATAAATGGGTACTGTGCCAATCGGCACTGGCGAATTACGTACAACCCATTCACGCGTTTCGTGAATATAGCGTCCAGTTGATAAATCCATTACGGTATCGGCACCCCAACGGGTAGACCACACCATTTTTTCTACTTCTTCTTCGATTGATGAGCTTACCGACGAATTACCTATGTTAGCGTTAACTTTAACTAAAAAGTTACGCCCAACTATCATGGGCTCGGTTTCTGGATGGTTAATATTGTTTGGTAAAATAGCACGACCACGGGCTATTTCTTCACGTACAAATTCAGGGGTAATAAAATCGGGAATACTCGCCCCAAACGATTCGCCTTTATGCTGTGCTGCTAATAGCTCTTCTGTAATTTGTGCACGACCCATGTTTTCGCGTATGGCTACGTATTCCATTTCTGGGGTAATAATGCCTTGGCGAGCATAATGCATTTGGGTTACGTTTTTACCCGCCTTACCACGGCGAATTTTAGGCAAATGTTCAAAACGAATATGATCCAAACCATCATCGGCCATACGCTGCTGGGCAAATTGCGAAGTAACAGACTCGAGTACTTCAGTGTCGTTGCGACCTTTTATCCACTGCTCGCGAAATTTAGGTAACCCTTTGCGTACGTCTAACTCAAAGTTAGGGTCGGTATATGGGCCTGATGTATCGTAAACGCGTAGTGGCTCGTTTGGCTCATACACCGGGTTTTGCTCATCGCCACCAATAAACGTGTCGCTTAGTGTTATTTCGCGCATACCTACACGCACGCCCGGCTGGCTGCCTTCTACATATACTTTTTGCGAACTTGGAAATGCCTGACCTGTTAAATTATAAATATAGTCAGACGCGGCTGCGCGCGTTTCTCGACGTGTAGACTTATTTGTAGTGTTTGACATGACTTACCTCATTGCTAAAGGATTGTCTTGTCAGATATTCCATAAGGAATAGAGAAAGATCGTAAAGCAGTGCTTACGCTGCTTTGCGGCCTAAAATGGCTAGTTATTTTGTTGTGCGCATAAAAAAAGACGCACAAGCGTCCCATTTTAGGCAGCTTGTTCCCTACGCAGGTTTTAACCTGATCAGGTTCACGGATCCCGCTTTCGCGATCTCAGCCTTAATTATTTAAGGCACTCCGACAAGTAAAATTATGTTCGTTGATTTGCTATTTTGATCAAATCAGCGTTGAGTGTACGCCAGTTAAAAATTGCCTGCAAGAGGCAGTTTTAAATACTCATGCCACTACTTTGCAATAAATAAAAAAGTTTGATCGCCCTGCATAACTAACTGTGAGCCTTGCATGGTAAGCGTTGCCCCCTCTCTGAGAGCTTGTAAAAACTGCTGTTCTAGCTCATCAACGTCTGCTCCGCACGACTTCCGCGTCATGCCAAGTTTATTAACGCTAATATTGCTGTCTTCAAGCTCGCCTTCACCAAAAAACTTATTACATCCTGCAAACCCGTTTACTTGCAACGCTTCAATAAAGCTTATTGACGCTCTGTAAGAGGCCGGCACAGCCAACCCATCAACCTTTGATAGTTGCCATTGTGTGTACTTTAGCTGCTCAGTGGTCACCGTCCCTGTGGCTGTACAACCAATACATAAACCGATCAAAAGTATCGGTAGTGCTGCTAATTTCATGCTATTACTAACTAAATATTTAATTACAGTAATAGTAACAATTTTTATGCGGTTTATCCGTTAAAAATGCATGTTTTAAATGTAAATTTTTGTTCTATGGTAGTTTAAAAGTTAAACAGCTTAATTTAGATCACAATTTTTAAATAAGTTATCCATTTCGGGTGGTAAAAAAGGGCGACCTTTTTCGTTAACCGATGTGCCAATTACTCTGGCTTGAAGCATTATTTTTTCATCGCTTTTGCGAACGATTGCCTGTTTAAACGCAAACTTTAACCGGCTTATACGCTCAGGCTCTACCGACACATAAAATTCGTCTTCAGGCACCAGTGAATGCTTGTAATCAACCTCACTGCGTATCACTACTAAGTTAACTTTTTGCTTGGCAAGCAGTGCAAAATCGACCCCATTCGCAAATAAAAACTCATGGCGGGCATGCTCTAAATAATTAAAGTACACACTGTTATTTACAATACCTTGCAAGTCACATTCGTAATGGCGCACTTTAAAATCAACTTTAAAGGTCATATTAGTAATCCTGATTATTTAACGTATAATCGCTGCGTTATAACACAAGTATTAAAATAATTGCTACCATACAAGTCCCTAAAATGGAGTTAAGTAACCTAATGAACTTACGTTTGTCTTTAATTACTGCGGCGTTGTTACCGCTAATTAGTACACCACTTATAGCAAACGCTGATGACAGCGACCTAGAACGAATTGTTGTTACCGGCGACTTTCAACGTGAAAGCATTCAAACATTAAGCGCGAGTGCGAGCCTATTTAGCGAATCTGAAATTAATCAACGCGGTGCAAGTTTCTTAGACGAAATGCTAGGTAGTACAGCCAACGTAAACTTTACTTCAGGTGCCTCTCGTGGTCGTTATATTCAAATTCGTGGTGTGGGACTTCGCTCACAATTTGTAGACCCAATTAATCCATCGGTTGGCTTGGTCATCGACGGCATAAACTACTCGGGTTTAGGTGGCAGCTCTTTATTATTTGATATTGACCACGTAGAAATTTACCGCGGCCCACAAGGCACTCGCTTTGGCGCAGACGGTATGGCCGGTATGATCCAAATGGAATCAGCACAAGCAACTGCCGATCCTAGTTTAAAATTGCAAGTGGGTATGGGCACTTACAACTCACGCGAAGCAGGCCTTGCGGCAAGTACAGGCTTAACCGATGATACAAGCGCACGTGTAAGCTACTTTCGCAGAAAATCAGATGGCTACGTCGACAACTTATATTTAAACGACGAAACCCAGCAACAAGATGAACAAGTAGCCCGTTTTAAATTAAACAGCCAACTTACTGAACATTTAAACACTGAGTTAAACCTACACTACATAGACATAAACAACGGCTACGATGCGTTCACGCTTGATAACAGCCGTAATAGCGTAGCCGACGAGCCAGGCCAAGATAACCAACAAAGCTACGCCATTGGTATTAACAATACTTACACAGGCTTTGATGCTTTTGACGTAAGCTTAAACCTTTCAGCCATTGATACTGAGCTACTTTACAGCTTTGACGAAGACTGGGTATGTAACGATGCAAGCGAGCCACAATTATGTGCAGCAGGCTTGCACCCTTGGGGTTATAGCTCAACTGATGTGTACACGCGTGATCGTGACGATCAATCAGCTAATTTACAACTAAATTCTAAAACAGGTAACTGGGTTGCCGGTGTTTACTATCAAAACCGCGACGTAGATTTAGAGCGCGAATACACATGGCTTGCAAACCCATTTGCATCAACCTACGAAACCAGTAACGTGGCTGTTTACGGCCAAGTAGCCACACCTATCGGCCCTAAAACCACGCTCATTACCGGTTTACGCGTAGAGCAATACCAAGGGGATTACACCGACAGTAACGGCTTTATTGAAGAGACAGACGACGTAATGGTAGGCGGTAAACTAGCACTTGAATACCAAGTGATTGATCGTACTATGATCTACGCAAGCATTACCCGTGGTTATAAAGCTGGCGGTATTAATTCAGAAGCACTTGCTAAAGCTAAAGATGAAGGCTTAAACCTAGATGCTGATTTTTTCCAGCAGCATACAAGCTTTGACCCAGAATACCTTTGGAGCGGCGAGTTTGGCGTTAAGGGCTCATCTCTTGATGACAAATTTACCCTGCGTTTAGCCGCATTTTATATGCACCGCGACAATATTCAATTAAAAGCATGGCAAGTAGAAAACCAGCAGTTTACAGGTTATGTTGATAACGCAAGCTCTGGCAGTAACTACGGCTTAGAGGTTGAAGGTAGTTACCAACTTACCGAAGACTTATTCTTAACAGGTAGTGCCGGTTACTTAAACACAGAAATAGACGACTTTGTAACGCAATCGGGCTTAAATCAAGACGGTCGTGAGCAAGCGCAATCACCTAAATATCAATACGCATTTAGCGCACGTTACAACTTTACTAATGAGCTGTACGGTATGATAGGCGTTGAAGGTAAAGACGATTATTACTTCTCAGATAGCCATAATTCACAAGCGCCTAGCAGCAATTTAGTAAACTTAAGCTTTGGCTACGAAGCCGACTTGTGGGCAGTACGCGCATGGGCACGTAACGTATTTGACGAAGAAGTACCAACCCGCGGCTTTGAGTTTGGTAACAACCCACTTGATGGCTACGAAACACATACCTACGTTCAATTAGGTGAGCCAAGAGTAGCAGGCGTCACGTTTACGTTAGAGCTGTAAGCTGTTAGCTGTTAGCTGTTAGCTGTTAGCAAAAATAAATATTAAGCACCGCGTTTACAATAAACGCGGTGTTTTTTTATTGGTAGACGTGAAGCTTGCTCACGCAAAAATACAAAGCGTAAATAAATTTTATTTCAACGCGCCAGCAAGCAAGGCGCCTACAATTAATTATTACTTCTTCACTACTGCGTGTTTTCTGTGGTGATAATAATCACTTTAGTGGCTTTAAGGCCCAAAACAAATTGACCACCGAGGACACCGAGGCGCTGCGCGCTGCACAGAGGAGGCATTAGATCTTCTCCTTTACCTCTCTGTGTTCTCTGTGGTGATAAAATTACTTTAATTTTTACTTAAAAGAACAATTTTGACCACCGAGGGCGCTTCGCGCTACACTGAGGAAATATACTATTACTAGTCACTTCTCCCGTACTTCTCCTTGTCTTCTCTGTGGTGATAATAATTTCTTAATCACTTTATGTGCTTAAAAACAAATTTACCACCGAGAACACCGAGGCGCTGCGCGCTACACCAAGGAAATATACTATTTTTTAGTATCTTCTCCCGCACTTCTCCTTGTCTTCTCTGTGGTGATAATAATCTCTTAATCACTTTATGTGCTTAAAAACAAATTTACCACCGAGAACACCGAGGCGCTGCGCGCTACACAGAGAAAATATACCATTTTTTAGTATCTTCTCCTGCACTTCTCCTTGCCTTCCCTGTGGTGTTAATAATTTCTTAATTACTTATGCACTAGAACAAAGCGCTTTTACCACCGAGAACACCGGAGCGCTGCGCACTACACTGAGAAACATACAAGTAGCAGCGAGTTTACCTCGCGTCTGGCATTTAATACAAAATACGCGGCATAAAGCCGTGACTACAACGTCCCCTCTATAGCGCAGCGCCTCCTAACCTCTTTGTGAATTAATGCTTTAAATTTTTTGGGTGGATTACCACGCCTAGCATTACGCCCTATCTACGTCAAACGCGATGACTTCTTTTATTGTCTCTTTTTCGGTGGCTAGCATAACTAACCTGTCTATACCCATTGCAACGCCTGCACACTTTGGAAGCCCGTGTTCAAGCGCGGCGATTAAACGCCTATCCATAGGTACGTGTTTTAACCCATTGGCAGCGCGGTGGGCATTATCTTCATCAAAGCGTTTTGCCTGCTCTTTGGCATTAGTTAGCTCGTTAAAGCCGTTTGCTAATTCCATATTTTTATAATAGAGCTCAAAGCGCCCTGCTACGCGGTTATCATGTTCACAAATTTGTGCAAGTGCCGCTTGCGATGCCGGAAAGTGATACACAAAACACGGCTTAGTTTGCCCAATAGTTGGCTCTACTTTCATACAAAATAACAGCTGCAGTAAGGTGTCTTTATTGGTTTCGTTTTTAGCTATATCGGCAAAGCCATGATCGCAGGCAAGTGCTTGTAATTGCGTAAGCGTAGCTGTTAATGGGTCAAGCGCTAACACCTGCACAAATGCTTGCTGGTAAGTCAGTCGCTCCGCAGGCTCTACATTTAAAATAAGCTGCATTAGCTCATCCATTTCATCCATTAATGCAAACTCATCAAACCCAGGGCGATACCACTCAAGCATAGTAAATTCGGGATTATGATAGCGACCCGCCTCTTCGTTTCTAAATGCCTTACAAAGCTGGAAAATTGGCCCAGAGCCTGCGGCTAATAAGCGCTTCATGGCAAATTCGGGCGATGTTTGTAAATAAAGCGGCAAGCCTCCAGCGTGGCCTGGGCCTACAAACTGCGTATTAAAACTCGCTAAATGCACATCGGTTACGCTTGCGCTACTTAAGCTAGGGGTTTCTACTTCCATTACATTACGCGTATAAAAAAATTCACGAATGGTTCGTAGTATGGCTGCGCGCTTTTTAAGGGTTTTTATGCTTGCGCTTGGGGCCCAAAGTGTTGCTGACATATTTTCTCCAAAAAAAATCCCAGCTTAAGCCGGGATTTTATAAACCGTAAACAAGCTTACTTAACACGGCCTACGTATTCACCGCTACGGGTGTCTACTTTAATTACTTCACCAATTTGTACGAATAATGGAACACGTACTACTGCACCCGTGCTAAGCGTTGCAGGTTTACCACCTGTGCCCGCTGTATCGCCTTTTAGGCCAGGATCAGTGTCAGTGATCTCAAGCTCAACAAAGTTAGGTGGCGTAACCGCGATTGGGCTACCGTTCCATAGCGTAATAGTACATACATCGTTTTCAACTAGCCATTTACCTGCATCGCCAAGTGCTTTTTCGTCAGCGGCAATCTGCTCAAATGTTTCGTTGTTCATGAAATGCCAAAACTCACCGTCTGTGTAAAGGTACGCTAAGTCGGTATCCATTACATCGGCACCTTCAACTGATTCACCCGATTTAAAGGTTTTTTCAAGTACCTTGCCAGAAATAAGCTTACGGATACGAACACGGTTAAACGCTTGGCCCTTACCAGGTTTTACCATTTCGTTTTCTAAAATACTGCAAGGTTCGCCGTCCATCATAATTTTTAGGCCGCCCTTGAACTCGTTGGTGCTATAATTCGCCATCGTTTCCTCTATTTAATTTTTTTCGAGTAATCTACGTGCCAATGATACAAAGAAATGAAGCAAATTTGCATAAAAACTGGCAAAAAGAATTAGCAAATGTAGTTACCTGCCCAAAAACCTTGCTTGAAATGGTCGGTTTATCGAGCCAAGCCCATGAAAACGACCTAAAAGCCCGCAGTTTATTTCCGGTACGCGTGCCAGTCCCATTTATAAAAAAAATGCGCAAGGGCGATGCAAACGACCCCTTATTGCTACAAGTTATGCCGCGCCACCAAGAGTTTTTAACTAAAACTGGTTTTAATAAAGATCCACTGCTTGAGCAAGACAACGAGCAGCCTGGGCTTTTACATAAGTATAAATCCCGCGTTTTAATTATGTTTAAAACTGGCTGTGCAGTAAATTGCCGTTACTGCTTTAGGCGCCACTTCCCGTATCAAGAAAACCAGCTTAATAAAAAAAGCCTGCTTGATGCGCTGAGCTACATAAAATCAGATGCCAACATAAACGAAGTAATTTTAAGTGGTGGCGACCCACTTATGGCCAAAGACGATGCCATTAGTTGGTTTTTAGATGAGCTTGAACAATTACCGCAAATTAAACGCATGCGAATACACAGCCGTTTGCCTGTTGTTATACCTGCGCGTATTACCGATGAACTATGCGCTAGATTGCAGCAATCACCGCTTAAAGTTGTGTTTATTAACCATATAAATCATGCAAACGAAATAGACGACGAGTTTAAAGCAGCCATGCAAAAGTTAAAGCAAGCAGGCGTAACGTTATTAAACCAGGCGGTTATTTTAAAAGAGGTGAACGATACAGTTGAAGCACAAATAAATTTAAGTGAGGCGTTATTTGATGCAGACGTACTGCCATACTATTTATATTTGCTTGATAAGGTTGAAGGCGCAAGCCACTTTGATATAGAAGAGCCACAGGCAATAAAAATAATGGCAGAGCTATTAGAAGCCCTGCCCGGATTTTTAGTGCCTAAATTGGTAAGAGAAATAGGCGGTCAGAAAAGCAAAACGCCTATCGACCTTAAGTTAATTTAAACGTATATATTTACATTGTTACCCAGTGTTGTAGTGACCGACTGAGCCGGTGATTGCGCACTTGTTGCTTGCGCAGCACCTTCAATAAGTGCAAGTGCTGCTGCGCCATCTGCTAATTGCTGCTTTTTAGACAAAGCAGCAGTATAAACTTCACCACCTTGGCCAGAGCTAGACATAGCGGGTAGATTTCCACCTGATATATTCATCGTTATAAGCCTTAATCAACCTGACATTTAAATGTAATCCAAGTACTATATCGGCAATGCAGTACAAAGCTTTAGGAAAACCATGGATTCTATAATTGAACAACTCAACGCTAACTTAAAAATTGTTTATCGCCAAGCACTTGATGCCGACAAAAAACTAGATGAACTACAGCAACAAGGCCACGGTAAATTTAAAGCCTTATTCCCAGCCGATGCCGGATTTAGTTTTGAAGCTAAACGTTTTAAGCCATACGTACTTGATGTAGCAGCCGATGTAGAAAGCTTAAGCACTGATGGTTTTGATGAAGAAAAGCTAAAAAAAGCGGTTATTAAACTGCAACAGTTACTTACCCTGCTCGCTACGTTTAAATAATTGTTGTCAGTTGTCAGTTGTCAGTTGTCAGTTGTCAGTTGTCAGTTGTCAGTTAAATATTAAAAAACACCGCGTTAAATTTAGTAAACATCAAATACAAAAACGCCGATAAAGTTTATCGGCATTTGTGTATTTATTTTGTAGCTGTATTTAACTTATATTAGATAAAACTTTTGAATTAAACCAATTAGTTACTAAGCGTTTTTCATAATAAAATGCTCTAGAGGTTGAGCGCTTAATTTTATCTAAATAGCCTCTATCTTTTAATAACACTTCTGAGGCGTGGTTCACAACTTCACCCTGCGGATTAGTTACCGTGTAAGACAGCTTAATTTGTGGGTAATGAAATGGTTGAATTACTCTTATTTTTTTAGCGCCAGAAAACTCAATAGCACCTGCTAAATCAAGATCTGCAACCTCTACATTTAATTTATATCCACTAGGTAATTTTTCAGCTAACTTCGCAAAATGCTTTTCAAAGTTAATAGTAATTTGCTTTTCAAAAGAAGTCGGTGATTGATTTGTTGCACGCACATCGCGGTAATTATCAAAATCCTGCCATTTAACTGCAGACTCACCAGCTTGTGCAATACCAACAGAACTTAAACCCATTACTAGCGTTAGTAATTTTAAACTTTTCATAATCTTCTCCATGTGAACTATCAAAAGTCAACGCAAGTACAACACATTCAATTTAAATCAATAAACCTGAAAACTCACACTGATAACAATAGTTTAAATTAGCAGCAAAAATTTTTAATGTAAAGTAGGTACATGTAAGGTTAATAATGTAGCTTGATTAAATAATAGCGGTTAGCGGTTAGCGGTTAGCGGTTAGCGGTTAGCGGTTAGCGGTTAGCGGTTAGCGGTTAGCGGTTAGCGGTTAGCGGTTAGCCAGAATAAATTCCAAATATGCTAACAAGCAAGGCGCCTATAATAAATTTAACCACGGAGCTTATTTGGGTTGTAGACGTAGAGCTTGCTCACGTTAGAAGCGCAGCTTCTCATGGTTTTAAAATATAATAACCAATGTAAAAGCGCTCCTTTTATACGCCAACAAGCTGCGCGTCTACTTGGCGATGATTGCAACTCTGTGATTTTAATCGAAGCAGTGAAGCCTGCTTATACAACACTGCCTAATCTAAATTTGCTAAAATTTGCTCGCCAAACCACTCTGTAATTAAGCGTTTTTCATAAAAAAACGGCTCGTCGCGACCCATTTTAATTTTATCCATAAAGCCCATGTCTTTCAGCTCTACGTCGTTTGCTTCACTTATTACACTACCATCGTTATCTACAAGCGAGTAATTGAGCTTAATGCGCGGAAAGTAAATAGGTTTTACTACGCGTATTTCATCCATACCGCCATAGCGTACATCGCCTGCTAAATCGATATCGGTTATTTCTAAATTTAGCTTATAACCTTTTGGCAACTGCTCGGCGAGTTTAGAAAAGTGTTTTTCGAACTGAGTAGCAATTTGTTTGTGGTACGACGCTTTGCCCTGGCTAGAAGCGCGCACATCGCGGTAGTCTTTAAAATCTTGCCACTTAACTACAGATTCTCCAGCGTGTGCAAATGCAGGTAATGTAATACACATTGCCATAGCGATTGTTTTAACTGAATTCATAGCATTCTCCAAAGGGGCAGTACTAATTATTTAGACTTAGCCCAATAATATAACTAATAATCTTAGCAGTGATTGATTAACTATAACTTAATGCGACATTTAAACTACTTTATATGCATTTAACTATATGACCCCTCTTAATAATAAAAGTTACAAATAAAGCATGTAAATCATCACAACTTATGGTGAAATTAAGATAATTGAAAAAGGTATCCACGGAGCATTCATGGCAATTTTAGTAACAGGCGGCGCAGGCTACATAGGCTCACACACCGTTTTAGAACTTTTACAGCAAGACAGCGAAGTTGTTGTTGTTGATAATTTAAGTAACGCATCAAAAGAGTCGCTTACACGCGTAAAGCAAATCACAGGCAAAGAAGCCACATTTTACCAAGGCGACATTCTTGATAAAGTTTTTTTAGATGCCATTTTTGCAAGGCACACCATAGAGAGCGTAATTCATTTTGCTGGCTTAAAGTCGGTTGGTGAGTCGGTGGCTAAACCTGTTGAGTACTATCAAACAAACGTACAAGGTACGCTAACACTTGTGGATGCCATGCGTGATGCAGGTGTATTTAAACTCGTATTTAGCTCATCAGCAACCGTTTACGGCGACCCTGCAAGCTTACCGATTAAAGAAGACTTCCCGGTAGGTGGCACAACAAACCCGTATGGTACATCAAAACTGATGGTGGAAATGATGCTACAAGATATTGCTAAATCAGATGAACGTTTTGCATTTGCTATTTTGCGTTACTTTAACCCTGTGGGCGCCCATGAGTCGGGATTAATTGGCGAAGATCCTAACGGTATACCAAATAACTTACTGCCCTTTATTGCCCAAGTTGCGGTAGGTAAATTAAAACAGCTTGCTGTGTTTGGTGATGACTACGACACCGTTGATGGCACCGGCGTGCGCGACTATATTCACGTTGTAGATTTAGCGATGGGTCACTTAAAAGCGCTTGATAAAATTGCCAACAATACCGGCGCGCTGGTATATAACCTTGGCACAGGCAATGGTTACTCTGTACTGCAAATGGTTAATGCCTTTATAAAAGCAAGTGGCCAAGACGTACCTTATCAAGTATCACCTCGCCGCCCTGGCGATATTGCTGCATGCTACGCCGCGCCAGAAAAAGCACTTAATGAACTAGGCTGGAAAGCAGAACGCGGAATAGATGCCATGATGGAAGATACATGGCGTTGGCAGTCAAATAACCCTAATGGTTATAAAGGTTAATTAAACGCTTTGCCTGCTGCCCAAGCAGGCAAATCATCTGCAAGTAAATTTAATCACCGCGCTAATCATTTATCAACGAGAGGTACAAGACGTAAAGCTTGCTTAGGGTTGATGCAAAGCTTCTCATAGCTTTATCAAAGGGGTTTAACACAACGTAAAAGCGCTGCTTTTAAACGCCAGCAAGCTGCGCGTCAATAACTATTACCTCTCCTTCATTTCTCTGTGTTCTCTGTGGTAATAAAATGACTTTCGTTGTTTGCTTAAAAACAAATTTACCACAGAGGGCACCGAGGCGCTGCGCGCTACACCGAGGAAGTATACTATTACTAGTCACTTCTCCTGTACTTCTCCTTGTCTTCTCTGTGGTGATAACAATCGCTTAATCACTTTAGTGGCTTTAAGCCTAAAACAAATTGACCACAGAGGGCACCGAGGCGCTGCGCGCTACACCAAGGAGGTATTAGCTCTTCACCTTCCCTTCTCCTTGTCTTCTCTGTGGTAATAACAATCTCTTAATTACTTTTGTGGCTTTAAGCCCAAAACAAATCGACCACAGAGGGCACCGAGGCGCTGCGCGCTACACCGAGGAAGTATACTATTACTAGTCACTTCTCCTGTACTTCTCCTTGTCTTCTCTGTGGTAATAACAATCGCTTAATCACTACAAAACACCGGCTAGTTGCACTTAAACTTTAATAATGAAAAGCGTTACCAATTTTGCATTTCAACAATACGCGACTGTGTTCGCGCATATTCAAAGCTCAATTTTTTACCTTCATAAAGCGTTTCTATCTGCGCCTGCGCATTAATGACTAACAACTTGTGGCAATCGTAAAATTCATCTACCAATGCAATAAAGCGCCGCGCTTCGTCATCTAAATAATGCTCATCAAGAGTTTGTTTTTCTCGTTGGTAGCTATCTTCAATACCATGCACAATTACTTTACCTGTTGCGCCTACACCCATTTTTGGCACATTTGCTATATATAAAACATTAAACTGTTTGGCTAAAAGCATGTAATCCTGCGCACTTCGCGGGCCAGAGCAAAGCGCCATAAAATCAATCATCAGTGCGTTATTTGCTTTAAATAAATACGGTAAAGCACGCGAGTGTACCTGTAAACTTTGATTTTTAGTCGCTTGAGGATACTGTTTAATAAAAAGCTTATTAAACTCATCATTGGGTAAGTTAATAAAATAGTGGCGGTTTTTTTTACCGTATCTAAAGCGGTGATCTTCCTGCCCGGCCACACTAACTATGTGGCAGTGGTTATTAATTAAATCGATTGTAGGTAAAAACCGCGCACGTTGTAGGCCATTATAATAGAGCTGTTCAGGCTTTACGTTAGAGGTTGCCACCAGCACGACCCCACAATTAAACAGGGCATTAAATAACCTTGCCATAATCATTGCATCGCCAATGTCACTAACAAAAAACTCATCAAAACACAGCACGTTTATATTTTTAGCCCACTGTTTGGCAATCAATGTAAGTGGATTTTTTTGCCCTTGTAATTGAGCAAGTTGGGCGTGTACCTGCGCCATAAAGTGATGAAAATGCAGCCGCTGTTTACGCTCAGTGGGTAAGTTTTTATAAAATAAATCCATCAACATAGATTTACCCCGCCCTACCGGACCATGCAAATAAACCCCTTTAACGAATGGCGCTTTTTGCCACCACAATTTTTTTGTGCATAACTGTGTGCTCAGATTGTTCAACGCATTTACCGCACTATGCTGAGCGTTATCAAATCGTAGTTCACCCGCTTCAATTTTTGCTTGATAGAGCTTTAATATTTGTGGGTAGTTTACTGTCATGGGGTTTCACTATCGGCTATAATCGCGGCCATTGTAGCCGACTAAAAATGTGAACTAAAATGAAATTCCCTTGCCGCTTAGATAAATTTATTAGCCACCTAGCAGAGCTGCCACGCTCAAAAGCACGCGCTGCAATTAAGCGCCAAGAGGCGCAAGTAAATGGGGAAGTTGTTACCGCGTTCGATTTTCAAATAACCCAGCAAGATGAAGTAACATTTGTTGGTGAGCCTATGGTATTTTTAGGCAAGCGCTACTTTATGCTGCACAAACCTGTAGGCTACGTGTGTGCCAATATAGATGAGCTACACCCTACGGTATTTGATTTGCTCGATGAGCCAAATATGGCTGACTTTCATGTGGCAGGTCGCCTTGATATAGATACTACTGGCTTAGTGCTTATTACCAACGATGGCGACTGGTCGCATCGTATAACCTCACCCAAGCACAACAAATTAAAAACCTATTTAGTAGAAACCCAAGAGCCTATAACCGAAGACGCATTAGAACAACTACGCAACGGCGTACAACTTCACAACGAAAAAGATCTCACCCGCCCAGCTAAAGCAGAAGCACTTGCCACCTACAGCTTACGTTTATCAATCAGCGAAGGTAAATACCATCAAGTTAAACGCATGTTAGCCGCAGTAGGTAACAAAGTGGTAGAACTACACCGCGAACAAATAGGGAATATTATACTGGACGAAAACTTAGCAAGTGGAGAGTATAGAGAGTTAAAAGAGGGAGAGGTTAAACTATAGAGCGGTCAGCGGTCA
>NZ_PNCU01000041.1:0-25879 GCF_005886915.1 Pseudoalteromonas sp. S3776
AAAAACAAAAAACCCAGCATAAGCTGGGTTTTTACAATTCTGAAAGAAAACTAAATTACTTGATTTTAGCTTCTTTGAAAATCACGTGTTTACGAGCCTTAGGATCGAACTTTTTGATTTCCATCTTTTCAGGCATGTTACGCTTGTTTTTGTCGGTAGTGTAGAAAAAACCAGTACCAGCAGTTGAAACTAAACGGATTTTATCGCGCATGATTCAGTTCCTTAAACTTTTTCGCCGCGAGCACGGATATCTGTAAGTACCGCGTCGATGCCTTTTTTATCGATAATACGCATACCTTTAGTAGTAGTGCGTAGTGTTACAAAACGTTTTTCACTTTCAACCCAAAAACGGTGTGTTTGTAGGTTAGGTAGGAAACGACGTCTAGTCGCGTTTCTCGCGTGTGAACGGTGGTTACCAACCGTTGGACGCTTACCTGTAACTTGACATACTTTAGACATGTCTATATATCTCCAATAACTTCGCTCGAGCTTAATTTAACCTAAGGCCATGTATTTGTGCCCTAGATAAATCGAAGGGCGCTCTTTATACAGCTTTTACAGGCAAAGATCAAATACTGATCTATCCAACCAGCTCATATGTAAATTTGATAGCGGCTAATTATAAAGATCGAATGCCCTTAGGGAAAGTAAAAACTGCATTTAAATTAAACTAATTTGCCAAAACACCTCAAACAGCTCATTTTTAACACACTTATTCACCAAGCAAAGTTAAATCAAGCCTCGCTGTGCAAATGAAACACACGTTTCTCCTCCCACAATAATATGATCAAGCACATTTATGTCTACCAATTGCAACGCTTGCTGTAATTTTTGAGTGATAAGTTTATCTGCTTGGCTTGGCTCGGCAATACCACTAGGATGGTTGTGCGCCAAAATAATAGCCGCAGCATTGTTTTTTAAGGCCGCTTTTAGCACCTCTCTTGGGTAAACGCTGGCTGAGTTTATCGTGCCATAAAACAATATTTCGTCTTTTACCAAACGGTTTTGACTATCAAGGTAGAGCACCATGAACACTTCTTGCTGTAACCCACGCATTTGCAGTGTTAAATATTCATATACCGCATTTGGCGAATTAAACACCGCATCGCGCTGGCAGCGCTCCTGCATGTAACGCTGACTTAGCTCAAGCACAGCTTGCAATTGCACATATTTTGCCATCCCTAAGCCTTTTTGCGCACAAAACTCATCTTGGCTGGCGTTAAATAAATTATGCAATGTTTTATTTTCGTTAAGCAGGTGCTGCGCAAGCTCAATAACATTCATGCCAGGTAAACCCGTACGCAAAAAAATTGCTAATAACTCCGCATCGCTCAAGGCTTTAGGTCCTTTAGCAATGAGTTTTTCACGGGGGCGAAGTGAATTAGGTAACGAAGTTAATTGCATTATTCATCCTTGATGATTAAAAAATAGTCATATAACTGTAATGCAAATTTCAAAATTAGCCTGATTATTTAATCTTAAAAACTTAGCTCAAAGCACAAAGATTTGTTATTTTAGCCTACATATATACTCAAGCTGAAAACACTCATGACTAACTTATCAAACAAAAAAATTGTACTTGGCATCACCGGCGGTATTGCAGCCTATAAGTGCGCAGAGCTCGTTAGGCGTTTAAAAGACGCAGGTTGCGAAGTAAAAGTCGTTATGAACGAATCAGCTAAACACTTTATAACTCCATTAACCATGCAAGCAGTGAGCGGCGAGATAGTGTCTGACTCATTACTTGACCCCTCAGCTGAAGCTGCAATGGGCCATATAGAATTTGCAAAGTGGGCTGACTTAATTTTAGTCGCACCTGCAACGAGTAATACTATTGCCAAAATGGCTGCAGGCATTGCCGATGACTTACTAACCACGTTATTACTGGCAACCCCCGCAAAAGTAGCAATAGCGCCTGCAATGAACCAGCAAATGTATGCTCACCCTGCTACACAAGCTAATTTGGCAACGCTTAAATCTCGCAATGTATTAATTTGGGGCCCTGGCAAAGGCGAGCAAGCCTGTGGCGATGTAGGTGCTGGGCGCATGCTAGAGCCGCATGAGCTTGTAGCTTTGTGCACGGCCACAGAGCAGCTGCAATTATTAGCGGGTAAAACAATTACCATTACCGCTGGGCCAACACGTGAGCCACTTGACCCTGTACGCTTTATCTCTAATCACAGCTCAGGAAAAATGGGCTATGCCCTTGCACAAGCTGCGTTAGAGCTTGGTGCTAAGGTTAATTTAATTTCAGGCCCAGTGACTATTAAAGCCCCTGCTGGTGCTAATTTAATAAACATAGAAAGTGCTGAACAACTTTTAAACGAGTCATTAGCCTATGCCGTACATTCTGACGCTTTTATTGGCTGTGCAGCAGTTGCCGACTACAGAGCAGCGAATGTAGCTACTCAAAAAATGAAAAAACAAGGCGATGAGCTCACCCTTAGCCTTGTTAAAAACCCCGATGTTATTGCCGCCGTTGCAAGCTTAGAGCAAGGCCGCCCTTATACAGTAGGTTTTGCAGCAGAAACACAAAATGTAGAGAGCTACGCAAAGGGTAAACTTAAAAATAAAAACTTAGATATGATTTGTGCAAATGATGTATCAAAAAGTGGCTTAGGCTTTAACTCCGATCATAATGCTTTAACACTTTATTGGCATAATCAAAGCGTAGAATTACCAGCAACAAGTAAAATAGAAATTGCGCATCAAGTGATCGAACAGCTCGCTAAACATCTATAAAAATGCTGGAAACAAACTGAATAAAACATTAACATAAGTCACTCATTTGAACAGAAAATGACTAGCCCCAGCTAAAAATAACAAATAAAAAAGGAAGGTTCATGCCTGCGACAAAAAGAAGTAATCGCAAAGAGCAGATACTGCAAGCCCTCGCGCAAATGTTAGAAACCAGCCCAGGACAACGGATTACAACTGCAAAGCTTGCTGCTGAAGTGGGCGTGTCTGAAGCGGCGCTTTACCGCCACTTCCCAAGTAAAGCACGTATGTTTGAAGGCCTAATAGAATTTATCGAAGACACACTTTTATCGCGCATCAACCTGATTTTAGAAAACGAAAAAGAAAGCCAAACACGCGTTTATAATATTTTATTATTACTACTCACCTTTGCAGAAAAAAACCCAGGAATTACACGTATACTTACCGGCGACGCCCTACAAGGCGAGCAAGAGCGTTTACGCGAACGTGTACAAGGTTTATTTGAAAAACTAGAAACGCAATTTAAACAAGTACTGCGCGAGCGAAAGCTTCGTGAAGGAAAAACCTTCCAAAGTGACGAACTTACCCTGGCTAACTTTTTACTAGCCTATGTTGAAGGTAAAATGAACCAGTTTGTACGCAGCGACTTTAAAGTAAAGCCAAGTTCGCAATTTGAAAAACAATGGCCAGAGCTACAAAAAATTTGGTTATAACCTTACTTTATTATTTTACCGTTAGCGCTAGTTATTCGCGCTAACGCTTACCCTTTCGTCCCTTTTCTTATACCGCTTATCTGATCCGCTCGAAATATAAAGCAAACTCGCTACAATACTTATTACATTAAAAGTACTGTGAAAAACGAGAATCAACAATGAAAACAACGCTCACCTTTTTAAGCTCAGCTCTGCTTGCAAGTTTGGCAAGCCCAGCTGCTTGGGCTCAAAAGCCGTTAGAATTTAAAGATGTATTCGATTTTAAATACGCAAAAAACACACAACTTTCAGATGATGGTAAAATCCTCAGCTTTAGCGCTAAGCCTTATCGTGGCAATGCAAACGGGCAAGTTTATGACTTAACAACTAACACCCTCATTAGCACTGTAGAGCGCGGCACCAAGCCCGTTATTAACAAAGCAGCTAACTGGGTGGCCTTCACACAAGTGCCAACGCTTTTAAAGCAGGAGACCACTAAAAAGAAGTCTGAGCTAAAAAACAACCTTATATTAATCAACACTCAAACTGGCGAAAAACAACAATTTGCCGACGTAAAAGATTATGTATTAGCTGATAATGGCCAGTGGCTTGCTTACCGAGTTGATCAAAAAGCTGAAAAAGACGAAACCAACGACAATAAAACAGAAGAAAAAAGCGAGATCACGCCAGACAAAAAAGATAAAAGCTTTGAGCTGGTTATTGTCGATTTAAAAAACAATACAACACATAGCATAAATAATGTATTTAGTTACGCCCTAAGCCCTAAAGCCAGCCAGTTACTCGCAAGCCAAAGTTACAGCGATGGCAATAATAATCAAATTGTACTACTTGAACTAAACAACAACTTTGCACAAAGTGTACTAATCGATGAGCCTGGTGTTGTTGCGCAAACAATTGTGTGGCACCCAAGTAAAGATATTGCAGCATTTAGCTTAGGTAATTATGTAAATGACGATACACGCCGTAGGCAATATGAACTAAAACTTTGGCAAAATAATACCCTTAGCACTATCGACTCCCCTAATAAAGACTGGGTAATAGGCAAAACAGCAAAAATTACATTCTCCGAAGATGGCGAGCGTTTATACTTTGAAAACCACCCAAAACTTGCTGCAAAAGTAAAAGCAAAAGAGTACACCGACGAGGCCTCATTGTATGACTTTGACACAATTCGTGAGCATAAAGGGCTGAAAGTTTGGCACAATAACGACGCTCAGATAAAACCACGCGAAGAACAACAGTGGAACAAGGTAAATAAAAACCGCCATTACAGCGCAGTTTTACATTTAAATAGTCAAAAAACAGTACAGCTTAGTAATGAAAAAGTGAGCGATTTAGCGCTTAACACTAACCGTAGTCAAAGTGTATTAGGCTATTCAAACCAAGCGCATCTTGAAAAAATAATGTACGGCGGCTTTTTTGCCGACTACTACAGCATCAATGTAAATACCGGTGAGCAAACAGTCATTGTTAAAAACTCACCGTTTACACCAAGCCTTGCGCCAAATGGTCAGTACGCTGCTTATTTTGCTAATAGCCAAGTTCAGCTTAAAAATTTAAAAAATAATAAAGTAACCGCGCTTAGCAAAGCCATTAATGCCACCTTTGCAGATGACAAGCACGACTACCCGTCAGCGCAGCCTGGTTATGGGTTTGCCGGTTGGTTATATAACAGCAGCCAAGTATTAGTGTATAGCAAATACGATATTTGGGCGTTTGATGTAGATACCCAGCAAGCAACCCAACTTACAAACGGTAAAGATACAAACACCCAATACCGCGTAATTCAGCTAGATAAAAACCTAGTTGGCTATAATAAAGACGACACGTTGCTACTATCGGCTGTGAACTTACAATCAAAACAGCGTGAAGTTGCTAAGCTCGACTTAGGCTCAAACACAGTCACTAAAGTACTTAACGGTAATAAACGCTTTGATGTAGTTAAAAAAGCAAAAAATGCCGATAAATACCTATTTACCGAGCAAACTTACCAACAATTCCCTGATTACTACCAAACTGATTTTAGCTTTTCAGCGCCTAAAAAGGTGACTCATTTAAACCCACAAATTGCTGATTTTGCCTGGGGCGAAAAGCCAGAGCTAATTAGTTATAAAGGCTTTGACGGCGAAGACTTACAAGGGGTATTAATTAAACCTGCCGGCTACAAAAAAGGCGATAAAGTACCGGTTGTTGTGTACTTTTACCGCTATATGAGCCAGCGCATGTACGATTTTCCTAAAATGGAGCTAAATCATCGTCCTAACTTCCCTATGTTCACCTCAAATGGTTACGCTGTATTTTTGCCTGATATTCGCTTTGAAATAGGCCACCCAGGTAAATCGTCAACGCAAACCATGATAAACGCCACACAAAAGCTTATAGATTTAGGCATAGCCGACCCAGATAAAATAGGCCTACAAGGGCACTCATGGGCGGGTTATCAAAGTGCATTTATGATCACTCAAACAGATATGTTTAAAGCGGTTGTATCTGGCGCACCGGTATCAAACATGACCAGTGCGTATAGTGGCATACGTTTAAAGTCGGGCCTTGCACGTCAATTCCAATACGAAACCGGACAAAGCCGTATAGGTAAAAACTTATTTGAAGCACCCGAGCTGTATATAGAAAACTCACCAGTGTTTTTTGCAGATAAAGTAAATACCCCTATTTTAATTATGTTTGGCGATAAAGACGATGCAGTGCCTTGGCACGAAGGCGTGCAATACTACTTAGCACTGCGCAGAGCGGGTAAAGACGCGACCTTTTTACAATATGAAGGCGAACCACATCATTTAAAAAAGTTTCCTAATCAGGTCGATTTTTCAGTACGTATGATGCAGTACTTTGATCATTACTTAAAAGGCAAGCCAGCCGCTAAGTGGATGACAGAAGGTGAACCGTTCGTTGAAGAGTAAGTAATACTCAATAAGATCTTTTATAAAGTTCTAGAGTTAGTTTATTAGTTAGTCTTACGACTCTGTTAGGGCTTGTTGCAGCTTGCTATACAATGCAGCATGCCCTTTACCAAACATAGTGGCGTTTCTATCAATTTTACTAAGCCATTCTTTCGCTTGTGCTTTTTTACCTATTTGTAAATATACCTGCGCTAAGCGCAAGCTATAAATAGCGTGGTAAATACTTTGCGGCTCTATGTAATCAAACGCTTTTTTATAATAGCTAATAGCCTCTTTATAATTTTTATTTTGATGATAACTGTAAGCTAAATTACCACTCGCAAGCACTATTTTAGCGACATGATTTGTGCTTTTTATGGCGTTATAGGCCATTAAATTACTACGTATAGCTTGCTTGTATTGCTGCCAATTTAAGTAAATATGCGCTTTGTTAATATGCAGCTCTAAATGAAAAATAGGATCATTGTTTTTTGCAAAGCGCTGCTCGGCATCTATTAGCAAACGCATGGCGGCTTTTTTACTTCCAAACACATAGTGCAAGTTAGCCAACTCCACCAGCCTTAGCGGATCGCCAAACGCATTATAAATATCGTCTAACTGGGTAAATGCTTTTGCTGCATACGCTTTAGCCTCTGCTTTTTTGCCAATATAATTAAGTGCTTTAGCGTAATAAAAATACATTTGTAGCTTAAATACATCGGGCAGCTTATCTTGCTCTAAAAACGGAGTAATTGCGTTAAGTAAGTTTTCGAACTGTTGGTAGTCGTAGTAGTAATCAAATTGGTAGGTTTTTAGTTTAAACCACTGTGGAGGATTACCTTGGGCTTTATTAAGGCGCGTTTCAATATAAGTTAAGCAGTGTGTTTGGGGCTGTTGCAAGCAAAACACTTCATGATCGCTGTAGTTTTCAGATGCTAATGCATTAAAACTGGTAGCGGCAATACTTAACAGCAAAAATATACGCACTGATATTACACTCTTCAAAGTTACCTTTAATTAAGAGTGTAATATTTTTATCTCACCTATCACAATACGCTGAAATACTTATGCGTATTGCCCACATGCAAACCCACAACTCCACGCATATTGGAAGTTATAGCCGCCAAGCCAGCCCGTTACATCGGTTACTTCGCCTATAAAATATAAGCCTTTGGCTTTTTTAGCTTCAAAGGTTTTAGAACTAAGCTCGTCTGTATCAACACCGCCTAACGTTACCTCAGCGGTACGATAGCCCTCTGTGCCGTTAGGCTTTATTTGCCACGCGTGAATATAATTTACCAGCTCATCTATTTGGGCATGGGTAAGTTGATTAACATTACAATCAGGAATAGCTTTGCTGTCGTGCAGTATGTCTATAAAGCGTTTGGGTAAAATAGTTGCCAGGCTATTTTTTAATGACTTTTGAGATTGTGTTTCTCGCCAAACGGCTAGTTGCTGTTTTAAATCGAGCTCAGGGAGTAAGTTTATCGTTACTGCCTGCCCTGCTCGCCAAAATGAGCTTATTTGCAATATAGCAGGGCCCGACAAACCACGGTGGGTAAACAAAATATTCTCTTTAAATACTGTGCCGTCTTCGCTTGACACTTCGCACGGTATGCTAATACCTGAAAGCCCTTCAAAGCGCTCTTTATCGTGTTGGTGCAAAGTAAATGGCACTAGCGCCGCCATGGTAGGTAGTACGTTTAAGCCAAACTGCTCTGCAATTTTATAGCCTATGGGGGAAGCGCCAAGCTTGGGCATTGTTAAACCGCCCGATGCAATAACTAACGACTCGCATGTTAAGGTTTCTTGCTCTGTAGTAACGCTGTAGCCAGATTCAGTTTTAGAAACGCTTAGCACTTCGCTGCGCAATTTAATAGTAACACCTGCCCACTCGCATTCAGTAAGTAGTATATCGACTATATCTTGCGCGCTGTTATCGCAAAAAAGCTGGCCTAAAGTTTTATGGTGATAAGCCAAGCCATGACGGTCTACCAGCTCAATAAAATCGTGTTGCGTGTAACGGCTTAAGCACGATTTAACAAAGTGAGGGTTACTGCATAAGTAGTTCTCTGGACTGGCATTTTCATTGGTAAAGTTGCAACGCCCACCGCCACTGATTAAAATTTTTCGGCCTGGTTTTTTACCCATATCAAGCACTGTAACGCTGCGCCCGCGATAACCGGCCTGTGCTGCACTCATTAATCCGGCTGCACCTGCGCCAATCACAATTACATCTACTTGATTCATTACTTTACCTTACTAAAAAATTTGCTCGATTATAGCAAAGTTTAGCTAAACACCCTGAACAGAATTTATTGTTAATTTTATAGCAACAAATGTAATTACGCTTAATTACCCTCCATATTAAAGCAGTTAAAGCCACTAATACTTAAACCTTATTTTGTTATTTAATAACAAATACTAAAATGCTGCAAAACCGCTAACTGCCTAAGTTATAACCAAAAGAAATAGGTACATAAGTAATTGGTATTTTAAAGAAGTTAACAGATCATTTACCTTTGTTTCTGTTTCGTAATCAAGCATTACGAATTGACTAATAACAACTAGGGATAATTATGACAACAAGTAAATCATTTAAGCGGTGCGCTATCGCGCTCACTATTAGTACGGTATTTGCAGCATCTGCAAGTGTTGCTCAAGATGTTTCAACCTCAATGGCAGAAACCTCAGCCAAGCTACAAACCCAAGCGGGCTTTGAAACACAGTTTATTATTAAATATAAAGATAGCGCGAGCGATATGTTAAGCATCTCGTCAGCTGATGCTAGCCCCGCAAATATGAAAAAGCGTGCTCAGCGCTTTGTAAAAAATTTCGCTTCTAAAAAAGGCAAAGTGAAAGCGAAATATATTCGTGCAATGGCCCTTAATAACCACCACGTAATGCGCGCAGATAAAAAACTGAGCGCCGCAGAAGCACAAGAGTTTATGCAAGAAATGGTTGATTCTGGCAATGTTGAATACATTGAAGTGGATCAAATGTTAAAACCATTTGCAACGCCTAACGACCCTCGTTACGGCGATCAATGGCACTACTACGAGCAAGCTGGCGGGCTTAACTTACCGACTGCTTGGGATACAGCAACAGGCAGTGGCGTAGTGGTTGCGGTACTTGATACTGGCTACCGCCCACATGTTGATTTAAATGCTAACATTTTACCGGGTTACGATATGATCTCTAACCTATCGGTAGCAAACGATGGCGGCGGTCGCGACAGTGATGCACGTGATCCGGGTGATGCTGTAGCTGCTGGCGAATGTGGAAATAACAGTGCACAAGGCTCAAGCTGGCACGGTACGCATGTAGCAGGTACGGTTGCGGCTGTTACTAATAACGGTGAAGGTGTTGCCGGTGTAGCCTATGATGCTAAAGTGGTGCCTGTACGTGTACTTGGTAAATGTGGTGGTTTAACATCAGACATCGCAGATGGCATTATTTGGGCATCTGGCGGAAGTGTATCGGGCATTCCTGCTAACCCAAATCCTGCTGATGTAATTAACATGAGCTTAGGTGGCAGCGGCTCGTGTAGCTCTACCACACAAAATGCCATTAACACGGCACGCAGTAATGGTGCTGTTGTGGTTATTGCTGCCGGTAATGATAACGATAACTCAGCAAACTATAACCCAGGTAACTGTAGCGGCGTTGTCAATGTTGCCTCTGTAGGACGTAACGGCGGGCGAGCGTATTATTCAAACTACGGTAGCAATATTGATGTTGCAGCTCCGGGCGGCGCACAAAGCTTTGCAAACGATTCTGAAGGGGTTTTATCAACCTATAACTCTGGCTCATCTACACCATCAAGCGATAGCTATGCGTTCTCTCAAGGTACATCAATGGCAGCACCTCATGTTGCCGGTGTTGCAGCCCTGATAAAGCAAGCTAAACCAAATGCGACCCCAGATGAAATAGAAAGCATTTTAAAATCAACCACCCGCTCTTTCCCTGCCACGTGTACAAGTTGTGGTACGGGTATTGTTGATGCAGCCGCCGCAGTAGCTGCTGCAAGTGGCGGTTCAACACCCCCTACAGGTGGCGATAGCGAACTGACAGATGGCGAAGCGAAAACAGGCTTAAGCGGTGCTGCAAGTTCACAAGCGTATTACACAATGACAGTACCAAGTGGCGCAACGAATGTGACATTTACTATGAGTGGCGGGAGCGGCGATGCAGATTTATACGTGCGCGCTGGCAGCCAACCAACGACATCAAGCTACGATTGTCGTCCGTATAAAGGCGGTAATAGCGAAGAATGTTCTATTGATAACCCAACCGCTGGTACATACCATGTAATGCTGCGTGGTTACTCTGCTTACTCTGGTGTTAGTTTAGTAGGTAATGTAACTGGCGGCTCTACAGGGGGTGGTTCAAGCACACCCGAAGCCGGTGGCGGCACGGTAAGCGATGTAACAGCTACAACAGGTAATTGGAAGCACTACACTTTAGATGTGCCAGCAGGAATGAGTACATTTACAGTCACCACCTCAGGTGGTACAGGTGATGCTGACTTATTTGTTAAGTTTGGCAGCCAACCTACCGCATCTAGCTACGATTGTCGCCCTTATAAAAACGGCAACGCAGAAACATGTACATTTAGTAATCCGCAAGCGGGTACATGGCATTTAAGCGTTAACGCTTACAGAACCTTTTCAGGTTTAACTTTAAGTGGCCAATACCAGCCATAATTAAAATGGCCCTAAGTGCATGCACTTAGGGCCGTCATAAATCGATTATAATGCTTCTAACACAGACTCAGCACGGCTCACTAAAAACTCTTTGTCTTTTTCAACAAATAAACCGCTTACTACGTTGTCATCAACAATCATTGCATAGCGCGTAGAACGTGTACCACCAAAACCGCCGGTGTCTTTATCAAGGCCTAATGCTTTAGTAAAACTGGCATCGCCATCTGCAAGCATATCAATTTCTTGCGCATTTTGAGACTCTCCCCATGCTTTCATTACAAACGCATCGTTTACTGATACACAGTAAATTGCCGCAATACCTTTCGCTTTAATTTTATCACTAAGGGTTATAAATTCAGGTAAATGCGCATTTGAACAGGTAGGCGTAAATGCACCGGGTACAGCAAAAAGTACAACCTTTTTACCGTTAAAAAGCTCAGCGTTAGTGTGAGTTTGCATGCCTTCGTCTGTTAGCTGCGTTAATGTAACTGCGGGTAACGTTTGGCCTTGTTCAATCATGATAAATCCTTAAAGCATTTGATTAATGGGCCTACAGTATAACGCTAATTACCCCTGTGTTAGCAGGTATTTATAAGCCAAGGTTTACTTTTATAGTTTGCATTTGCTGTTGTAACTGGCTGCGAATATCGTCAACCAGTAGGCTTGATTCACTTACTTGGCCTTTCATGCTTTGCATTGACTGACTAAAGTTATCCAGTAAAGTACTTTGTTGTTTAGCCAGCTCCATGGCTTCAAAGGCCACCTTGTTGGCTTGCTGAGCGTTGTCGGCCACGCCTTCTGAATTTACTTTTAGCTCTTGTGCATTTTGTGTTTGCGATTGTGCACCATCGGCTAAGGCCGCAATTTGTGTAGATACTGTGCCCGACTTTTCGCTCAGTAGTGTGAGTTGCTCCTTAATATCGCTCAATGAGCCTTGAGTTTGACGTGCTAGCTGCCTTACTTCATCAGCAACTACTGCAAAGCCTCGTCCGTGCTCACCCGCACGAGCTGATTCAATTGCCGCGTTAAGCGCAAGTAAATTAGTTTGATCGGCAATATTTCGGATCACTTCAATAATTTGCCCAACGCCTTCAACCCCAGCTAACAGCTCTTGCAGGTTTTGCATACTTTGCTCAACCCGTGTTTGCGTATCTGAACTGGCATTTAGCATACTCTGCGCAAAGCCTAAGCTTTGCTCCATAGCACTAAAGGTAGTTTTTGCGTTATCTGCTACTTGTCCATTAATGTCGTTAACGTGTTCGCCAATTTTTTGTATATCGGTAAGTAAGTGCTGATTTTGTTCAACCTGCCCATGACTTGCTGCAGTTTGTTGACTAATCGTATGCAAGTGCTCGCTCATTTGTAACATAAAGCTATTCACTACTTTTAACATTTGAGCACGCTCATGCGCTTCTTGTCGTTGCCGCTCAATAAGTTGGTTAAAATAACTGGCTATTTCGCCCACCTCTGTTTTTGGGTTTTTGCTTTGGATATTTTTAAGCTCATTACTTTCAATTAAAAAGGCAAACCCGTCTCTGAGTTGCCTTAATGGGTTGAGCACTTGGTTACGCTGCCCAATATAAACCCCTGCGGCTAGCATTACCAAAGCGCCAATAGCAAAGCAAAACACCCAAAATACCTTTTCTTTAAGCGCGCTTTGCTGTTGTTTTAGTTGTTGCTCTGCATTAATAACCGTTTTAGATAACAGGCTTATTTGATTACGAAGTGCAGTGCTGCCTGCTTCTCTAAGCTGTGCTTGTTCAAGGGTGTTTGCTAAATCGCGTGGATAACGGTTAGGCCAACTAATAAGCTCTGATTTTATTTCATCGGCTAAGTCTTCTGCTTCTTCATCAAAAAACAAGGCATCCTCGTCCACTTCGCTCATAACGCCTAAGTTTGGTAGTTGCGCTATTTGCATGGCTAACGAGTTCAAGTTAGCAACACTTTGCAGCAAGCTCTGCTTAGTACTTGCCTCATAGTTCATAACTAGCTGGTAAGTAAATAAACTAAGGTTTACAACTTCGTTGTAATAATCAGCGGCAAGAGAGTAGTAAGCCAGTGCGTTAGCATTTTGGTTGGGTGATTTTTTAGCGTAACTAATTAATGACGACGCTGATCCCATCATTTGTCGTATTGCGTTATCAAGCAGTGCAGTTTCGTTGCCTGAGAGTTTGCCAAGCGCCCTGTATTTGCCTTTAATATCAGTATCTAAATCACTTAACTGCTTACTGAGTTGTAGTGCTAACATGCTTGGTAGAACCTTAAGCTGCAGGCCTTTTACTTGCTCAATTAAAGCCGAGGATTGATTTAAGTATTGGCTATCTCCTCGCTCGAGGTAGGTTCCTAAAAAATCAGCTAAATCGACTACAATAGTGTTTTTTAATTCACTATACGCGCTATCTTGCTGCTCAAGTTTAAGTAAGGTTTGGCTTGCCCAAAATAATGTAATAGCTAATAAAATACTGGCTAGAGTTAGCAAAATAGCTAATAACCGAGTAAAAGATGAAACGCGCATAAATAACTACCCCTCGTGTTTGTGCGCGTAGAGTATTAACTATTTATGACAATTTAATGTAAGTAATCCAAAGCGGGTTGGTATTAGTATAAATATACGAGTAAAGCATTAAAAATTAGACATAAAAAAACCGCGATAAACGCGGCTTTTTTTATAATTGCTAATTAAAGGCCAGCACGGTCTTTAATTACAGCAATTAACGGTGAACCACCGTGGCCATTGCCTTCAGCCCACGCTATATCAGCGCCATCAGACAGTGCGCTTTTTGATAAGTTTTTAACTATATACTCGCCAGAGTCAACAGCGTTACTAGCTACAGCATGGCGAAGTAAATTATTACCGTTACATTGAATAGCATCGTAAATATTGCGAATTTTTACACGTGAGCTTTTTAGTTTACTACGTAAACGGTTTTTATCATCAGCTGCGATATATTCACAAATAGATACTGCTAATTGGTCATTGGCTTTAGCAGGCACGGTATACATTAACGAACCAGCAGCAACGGCTGTAATAACAATTAGCTTTGACAATTTAAACATGAAACACCCTTTATGGTACTTTTTACCTATGTTGATTGTCTAATATTGTACCAACCTACTGTAAGTTTCGCAATAATGTTAATCTTTTTTATATAAAGTTACGAATTTATAACTATATTGATTCTTTTCATCGGGTTTATTTGACTGTTCGTCGACGCTTTCCCACGTTGCTACCGCTTGGTAATCTGGAAACTGCGTATCCCCTTCAACCTCCAAATCTATAAAGGTTAAATATAAACGTTCGGCACTTGATAAAAACTGCTGATAAATATTACCACCGCCAATTATCATTACCTCCTCTTCGGCTTTAACCAGCTCCAGCGCTGCCTCTGGGGTAGTAACCGTCTCAATACCTTGGGCGCTATACTGGCTATTACGGGTAATAATTATGTTGCGACGCCCTGGTAAAGGGCGCCCAATTGATTCGAATGTTTTACGTCCCATAACGACAGGCTTGCCTGTTGTTACCTTTTTGAAATGCTGTAGATCGGCGGGTAAATGCCACGGCATTTTATTATCAAGACCAATTACACGGTTATTTGCCATAGCGGCAATCATTGAAATTATCACATTAAATACCTAGTACTTTATTCTTAAAAATATAAAAAAAGGAGCTTGAGCTCCTTTTTTAAAAATATGTTTTTATTAACGCTCGTAGACCACTTCTACATCGTAGTCGTCTTCGTCCCAGTCGTCCCAATCATCGTCGTCATTCTTAGTCGCTTTTTGATGGTAAGTATCCCACTTAAACTCAACTTCCTCGTCTTCGATTTCTTCGAATTTCTCTTTAGGCATACTATCAAGTAACGCCATAATATCGTGAATTAACGGCTGAGTATTAAGCTTATTAACTGCAGAAATACGGTAAACGTTTTCTTCTTCACCTAGCTCTTGCGCAATTTGCTCACACAAGGCTTGCGCTTCATCTTCTGGTAACAAGTCTATTTTATTAAACACTAACCAGCGTGGCTTTTCTGCAAGCTTAGGGCTGTATTGGTGTAGCTCGTTAATAATCGCAAATGCATTATCAACAGGGTTTGAACCATCAACAGGCATAACGTCAATCACGTGTAACAAAACACGACAACGCTCTAAATGCTTCAAAAAGCGAATACCAAGGCCTGCACCATCTGAGGCACCTTCAATTAAGCCCGGAATATCAGCTATTACAAACGATTTGTTAGCCTCTGGACGCACAACCCCTAAATTAGGAATCAGCGTGGTAAACGGGTAATCAGCGACTTTAGGCTTTGCTGCCGATACACTACGAATAAACGTTGATTTACCTGCATTTGGTAACCCTAAAAGGCCTACATCAGCAAGGAGCATAAGCTCTAACTTAAGATTACGAACCTCGCCTGGTGTACCCAACGTTTTTTGACGCGGAGCACGGTTGGTGCTTGATTTAAAACGTGCATTCCCCAAGCCATGGAAACCACCTTTTGCAACCACAATTTTTTGACCATGCTGCGTTAAATCGCCTAACGCCTCTTGGGTATCTACATCGGTAATACGTGTACCAACAGGTACTTTCACTACTAAGTCTTCGCCCTTTTTACCTGTACAGTTACGGCTTTGACCATTAGTACCACGCTCAGCACGGTGAAAACGCTCAAATTGGTAGTCAATTAGGGTATTTAAGTTTTCATCAGCTTGTAGATAAACACTACCACCGTCTCCACCGTCACCGCCGTCTGGACCACCGTCGGGTACATATTTTTCTCGACGGAAAGACACGACACCGCTGCCGCCGTCACCAGCTTCTGCGCGAATTTCTACTTCATCTACAAACTTCATGATTACTCACTTTAGGGATTGGCTTTAATTTAACTATTATATACCCAAGCCAACACAAATGCAGGCTTGGGTATATATTTGATACATCTGAAAACAAAAAACCCCGCAAAGGCGGGGTTTTTTACTACCTTACTGATTACTCAGCTACGATAGTTACGTATTTACGGTTTAAAGGACCTTTTTGTTCAAATTGAACTTTACCATCTGCTTTTGCGAAGATAGTGTGGTCTTTACCGATACCTACGTTTGCGCCAGCGTGGAAACGAGTACCACGTTGACGAACAATGATGCTACCCGCTAGAACTGATTCGCCACCAAAACGCTTAACACCTAGGCGTTTGCTTTCTGAATCGCGACCGTTACGAGTACTACCAGCTGCTTTTTTATGTGCCATTTCTAAGTACCTCTAATTAAGCGCTAATGCCAGTGATTTTAACTTCAGTGAACCATTGACGATGGCCCATTTGCTTACGAGAATGCTTACGGCGTCTAAATTTAACAACCTTAATCTTCTCACCGCGACCATGTGAAACAACCTCAGCTGTTACTTTACCACCGTTTACGAACGGTACACCGATCTCGATTTTCTCACCATCAGCAACTAAAAGTACTGAATCAAATTCAACTGCTGCACCAGTTTCAACGTCTAATTTTTCAAGACGAATCGTTTGACCTTCAGTCACACGATGCTGTTTACCACCACTTTGGAAAACCGCGTACATAATTAACTCCGTCTGTGCGCCCTCAAATCGACGCAACTAAAATATTCTTCGATAGGGCGCGAAGTTTACGCTAATGCATAAAAACTAGCAAGCCTATTTTGTAATTAAAATGAATAAAAAGTAGCTGCATTGAGAGCAATTCAATATTTCCCCCATTTTATATTAAATTGCCCTGTTGCCAAGCGCTTTTTAGCGTAAAAATAAAATAAATTTCCGTGCAGCGATGCCTGCTCTAGAACCTACTAACTGAATAATAAACACCCACAAAAAGTCTATTAAATACACAGTTAAATACGCTAATTAAGCACTAATTCAGGTTTTTAACTCGGTTTTTTTAATGAATCGTCACAAAATATCGAGCTAGTGCATTTTTTGTTGTACAATCGGCGCCGTTCACACATAAAAATTGGCTCGGAGATCAATGGATATAAAAGCTATCCAGGCGTTAATCGAAAGCGATATGAATGACGTCAATCAACTTATACACGCGCAAATGCGCTCAGATGTGGCGTTAGTCAATCAACTTGGGCTGTACATCGTTAACAGCGGTGGCAAACGCGTACGCCCTATGCTTGCTCTATTGGCTGCAAGAGCTTTGGGCTACCAAGGTAAAGATCACATTACCTTAGCAACAATTGTTGAATTTATTCATACTGCAACGCTATTACACGATGATGTTGTTGATGAATCTAACCTACGCCGTGGTACACCTACTGCTAATGCCGAATTTGGTAACGCTGCCAGCGTGTTAGTTGGGGATTTTATTTACACCCGCTCATTTCAGCTGATGGTGGGACTTGGTAAAATGCAGATTATGCAAGTACTTGCTGATGCAACCAATGTTATTGCCGAGGGCGAAGTATTGCAGCTTATGAATTGCAACGACCCTAACACTACCGAAGCAAGTTACATGCAGGTTATTTATTCTAAAACGGCTAAATTGTTTGAGGCCGCTACAGGGCTTGCGGCTATTATTACCGAGCAAGATAATAGTGTGCTAGATGCGCTTAACTTATACGGTATGCACTTAGGTACTGCTTTTCAATTAGTTGATGATGTGCTTGATTACAACGCAGACGCTGACCAGTTAGGTAAAAATATTGGTGATGATTTAGCAGAAGGCAAACCTACCTTACCATTAATCTATGCTATGCAGCATGGTAGTGATGAGCAAAGAGCCCTTATTCGAGATGCTATTGAACATTGCAATGGTATGGATAACCTTGAGGCTATTTTAACGGCTTTAAAAGAAACCAAGGCGCTTGAATTTACAATGCAAAAGGCGCAGCAAGAAGCGGATAAAGCGATAGCCTGTTTAGACTTTTTAGCTGAATCACAGTATAAGCAAGCATTAATAAGCCTAGCGCGCATTGCTGTAGAGCGAGATCACTAAGGTCCTAGCCCTTAATTAGTAAAGGGTAATAATTTTCGAGCAATAAAAAAGCCTGCATATGCAGGCTTTTTTGTATGAAATTTGGCTATTACGCCATGAAATCGACACCTTCTTTGATGTCTTTTTTCAGCGTTTCAAGCATATCGTTTTTAGCTTTTTCTTCAAATGCGCTTAGCTCGCCGTAAGAAAGAATTTCTTCTACGCCGTTTTTACCTAAACGTACTGGGTGAGCAAAGTACTCTGCATCACCATTTTCAACAGCAACGTATGCGTAATCTACTACGTCTTCACCTTGTAGGCCTTTAACTAAAGACATACAAAAACGTGCTGCAGCAGCACCCATAGAAAGTGTAGCTGAACCACCGCCCGCTTTAGCATTTACTACTTCAGTACCTGCATTTTGGATACGTGGAGTTAGTGTAGCAACTTCTTCTTCGGTAAAGCTTACGCCTTCAACTTGAGAAAGTAGAGGAAGAATAGTTGTGCCAGAGTGGCCACCAATTACGGGTACTTTTACTGATGCTACGTCTACGCCTTTAAGCTCAGCAACAAATGCTTCTGAACGAATTACGTCAAGCGTAGTAATACCAAATACACGGCTTGCATCGTAAGTACCTGCTTTTTTGAATACTTCAGCAACGATTGGCACAGTGCCATTTACTGGGTTAGTGATAACACCCACTAATGCTTTAGGGCAGCTAGCAACAATGCCTTCTGCTAATGTTTTGATGATACCTGCGTTTACGTTAAATAAATCCGCACGATCCATACCTGGTTTACGTGGCATACCCGCTGGGATAAGTACGATATCACACCCTTCAAGCGCTTTATTTAAATCGTCTGCGCCAAAACCTGCTACTTTAACATCTGTAGGGATGTGTGATAGGTCAACCGCAACACCTGGTACAACTGGTGCAACATCGTAAAGTGATAATTCAGAACCAGCTGGTAAGCCTGTTTTTAATAATAAAGACAACGCTTGACCGATACCGCCTGCAGCACCTAATACAGCAACTTTCATTGGAATTCTCCGTAATTTGAGGTAGGAAATATTTGTGGCTCTTAAGATAATGAAATTAGCGACTAAAAACAAATTTATCCTGCTTATTTCAGGTATATTTTCGACCATAGTTGTAAACTTTGTTGGTTTATCGCAGCAAACTGGCAAGTTAACTAAACAACTGCTGCATAATTATTCATTTTTGTGTAGAATTTGCATTATAAATAACAAAAATGAATAAAGACTATGCAACCACAAGACAAACAAGAAGCACTGGTAAAAGCGTTTAAAGCACTTTTAAAAGAAGAGAATTTTGGCTCGCAAGGCGAAATAGTCGAAGCATTAAAAGAGCAAGGCTTTGACAATATAAGCCAGAGTAAAGTGTCGCGTATGCTTAGCAAATTTGGCGCTGTGCGTACCCGTAATGCTAAACAAGAAATGGTGTATTGCCTTCCCGCAGAAATGGGCGTACCAACAGCTAAAAGCCCACTGCGCCAGCTTGTTATTGATATTATGCATAACGAGATGATGATTATTATTACCACCAGCCCAGGCGCAGCGCAGTTAATTGCTCGTTTGTTAGATTCTTTAGGTAAAGCTGATGGTGTTTTAGGCACAATTGCTGGGGATGACACTATTTTTATTGCGCCTGCAAAAATTTCTGAAATTGACATTACGCTTGAGCGCGTACGCATTTTATTTGATACGGTTTAAAGCTGCTTTAAAAAACTAACTGACGGCGCAAAAAACGCTGAGCCCATATCGGCTTGAGTAAAATCAAGCCAATGGTCGTAACACTCTCCTTTTCCTATGCGGCTGTTAAGTACCTTTTCAAACGCACTTCCCGATGCAGAGCATGTAATACTTAGCATACCTTGCTCATAAACATCGCCATACGGCATGCTTTGGTTAAGCAATATTGCTTGGCCGCTCTCATTTTTTAGCTCACTTCTAGTGGCGTGGCTAGTATCTACCTTAGGCTCAATTAAAGTGTTATCTAAACGCGTGCGCCCCATAATATGCTCTTGCTCACTGAGTGATAAATGCTGCCATACACTCAAGTCATGCTTATAACGCTGGACATGAATATAACTACCTTGGTGTTCAAAGCTGTCGGGCTTATTAACCAGCGCAGTGATTCGTTTTTGCCGCCCATGCGGGGTGTCGCCTGCGTAAATAAAGCCGTTAAAGTCTCGCCCATCTAAAAACCTAAAGTTGCGAATTTGTTCAACCAGCTCTACATCGGGCGAAAACAACTTTAATATTTGCAATGCAAAAAGGTGATTAACATCTTCTCGGTCTGAGCGAATTTGGATAAATAAATCACAGGGCTGTACGCGCATAACAAAATCGCTGTGATTTATATTAGGAAAGCTTTGCAGCTCGCTTGGGATATATTCAGGTAGTATATGCGGCCAATATTGCGCGCCTATGGCCACCATGCAAGAGAGCATGGCCTCGGAGAACTGATCACTAAACTCTTCTTCAATTGCGCTTACGCGCTTAAGCTTTGCGCGCAATGACTCGTCTTGACCATCAAATACATTAAAAAATAAATGCAAACCGTGTAAGTTTGCTTCAGCACAAATCCCAGATTGCGCTTGCGCCATTGTTATTCCTTAGCTTTATAAAACACAGCGAATAACACGTTTGTTATGATTCGAAAAAATTCACCGTGTGAGGTTTTATTTTTATTATAACCTGCTCATTTATTTCAAATGACTGGCCATATTGTGCGGCAACTTCAATCTCTTGATCTGCAATTAAAACAGTGTAAACATAAGCCGAACCTATAAACCGACGGCTTAAAATGCTCACACTTTGAGGGTTATCAGCCTGCGTATTTTGCGCAAGCTCAAT
Source organism: Pseudoalteromonas sp. S3776 (assembly GCF_005886915.1). Taxonomy (NCBI): domain Bacteria; kingdom Pseudomonadati; phylum Pseudomonadota; class Gammaproteobacteria; order Alteromonadales; family Pseudoalteromonadaceae; genus Pseudoalteromonas; species Pseudoalteromonas sp. S3776. The sequence goes on from NZ_PNCU01000041.1 coordinate 20,864, forward strand.
ATGGTGCGGACGTATATACACCAGCCCTTTTATTGCACTGTGCTTATGTTCTTGCTGCGATTCCACAACACCATAAGCGGTTTCGTATTCAGTTGCCGTTAACACTTCTGCGCCTAAGTATATGCCCTGACCCAGAAACTCTGCAACCTCCTTTGTCTTTGGCTTGGCAAAAAGCTGCTCTGGCGTACCTTGTTGGGCTATTTTTCCTTGATGCATTATGGCCAACGTATCCGAAAACGCAAAGGCCTCTTCTTTTGAGTGGCTAACAAACACCGCAGAAACCTGCTGCGCTTTAATAATGCGCCGAATATCAGCAATTAACTCAAAACGCACTTGTGTATCTATGTTCGAAAAAGGCTCATCAAGGAGCAATAAGCTAGGTTTATAAGCCAGCGCTCGCGCAATAGCGACACGTTGCTGCTGGCCACCTGAGAGTTGATGAGGGTAGCGTTTTGCACAGCCAGTTAAATGCACCAGCTCCAGCATTTCCTCTACCCGGTGCTGTTTTTGAGCTTTACTTATTTTACTTAGTCCAAATGCGATATTATCGGCCACACTGAGGTGCGGAAACAGAGCATAATCTTGAAACATCATCCCAATATTACGATGCTCTGGAGAGACAAATGTATCCTTATCGCTTACGCATTTGCCCTCTATAGATACACTCCCCTGCTTTACTTCAATAAGGCCAGCAATGGCTTTTAAGGTGGTTGTTTTACCGCAGCCACTGGCACCAAGTAAACACACTATTTCATCTTGACCCACCGTTAAATCCAAATTGTTTAACACCGGTGTGCCATTGTAGTGATAACCTACACCTTGTAAATTTAAACGGCTCATTTAACTGTGTTGCTCCATAGAACGGTTAATAAAATACAAGGGGATCAACCCAACCAAAACAATAAATAAAGCGGAAATAGAAGCAAGCTCAAGCTGTTCATCGCTCACGTATTGAAATACGTGTGTAGCTAAGCTTTCAAAATCAAAAGGCCTTAATAGTAAAGCGGCTGGCAGCTCTTTCATACACTCAATAAATACAAGTAATGCTGCCGTTAAAAGCCCTCGTCGTAATAAAGGAAGATGAACTAGACGCAGTGTTTGCCCTTGGCTTTTACCCATAGATTGGCTAGCCATATCTAGTGATGGGCTAATACGTACAAAACTCGATTCTATCGCACCATGCGCTATGGCATAAAAACGCACTATGTAAGCCAATATAATAGTGACAATGCTACCGGTCAGTAATAAACCTATATCGAGGTTGTAGCTCTCAAGGGCTGTGTTTATTGAGTTCTCTAATACGCTAAGCGGTAATAACACTGCAATAGCCAGTACCGTACCTGGCAGAGCGTAGCCGGTGCTTGCTAAGCGACCTGGTATTAAAGAGTAGCCTTGCTTTGCCACGCGCTGATAAAAAACGATTAGTGTAGCAAGTATTATGCTGGCCACACTGACAATAATAGCCACTTTTAAACTTTGCCACGCGTAACTAAAAAATGCGGTGTTCCACGCTTTCTCAAAGTAAGTTATTGCATAATTTAGCAACACAAACATAGGTATAATAAAAGCAATGAGTAAAATAACACTGCAAAATGACGTAGCCAACCATGCATGTTTACCTTTAAGTTTATACAACGACTCGCTATTAACGCCCGACTGGCGCTCAAATACGGCCTGGTTACGCCGACTAAAGCGCTCCGCCATTAACGCTAAAAATAGCAGTAACAACATAACGCCTGATATTTTTGCTGCAGCTGTGAGTGAGTAATAACCAAACCATGTATCGTACACTGCGGTGGTTAATGTGCTCACTGCAAAGTAGCTCACCGTTGCATAGTCGGCCATGGTTTCCATGCTAATAAGCGCAAGGGCAGCCACAATTGAGCCACGAGAGAGTACTATGCTTACCTTAAAAAAGCTTTGCCAAGGCGATAAGCCCATTAATTGGCTCGCTTGCACTAACTTAAATGACTGCTCTCGCAGTGCGGTTTTAAAAATTAAAAATAAATACGGATACAGCACAAGTGCAATCATCACGATAGCGCCTGGCAAAGTGCGAATATCAAAAAACCAATAATCCGTTGGCGAGTGCCAATTAAACCAGTCTCTAAGGGCAATTTGAACCGGGCCTGCGTAATCTAGCAAGTCGGTATACACATAGGCTATTAAATAGGTAGGCATTGCAAGGGGCAGCATAAGCGCCCATTCAAATTGCTTTTTTCCGGGGAAGGAGCAATACGCACTGAGCCAACCAAGCGGTAGCGCAATTGCACAGCTAAGCAGGCATACGCCAAAAATAAGCAATACAGTATTGGTAATATAATCCCACAGCACGGTATCCCACAAATGAGAAAATACTTCTGAATCGCCTTGTAAAGATTCATATATCAAAAAAAACAGCGGGGCCGACAATAAAAGGCCTGTCGACCAAGCAAAGAGCTGCCATTTAGACAGCTTAAATATAAAATTCATTAAAGGTCGAACTTCACCTCATCTATTAGCTTAAGGGCTAACGGACGATATTTACTGATTTCATCGAGTGCTAGGCCATCTTCTTTAAAGCTCCCCCAAGATGCAACTAAGCTTGATAGCTCAACACCTTGCTTAACTGGGTACTCCATATTTACAGAGGCATACATGTTCTGTGCTTTGGTTTCGCTCATAAACTCAATAAGTTTAAGGGCATTACCAGGATTTTTTGCATACTTAGTAATAACAGCTCCCGATACATTAATGTGTGAGCCGCGATTTTGCTGATTAGGGAAATTAATATAAACAGACTCAGCCCATGCTTTTTGTTCGTCGTCTTGAAGCATTTTGCCAAGGTAGTAGCTATTTCCTAAAGCAAGGTTGCACAAACCTTCTTTAACCGCTTTGACCTGCGCGCGATCATTGCCTTGTGGCTTACGTGCTAAATTAGCTTTGACACCTTCTAGCCATGTTTTAGTTTTTGCCTCGCCATGGTGAGCAATCATCGAAGCAACCAAGCCAAGATTATAAGGGTGCTTACCAGAGCGAGTACAAATTTGCCCTTTATACTGAGGGTTTGCCAAATCTTCGTAGGTAAGTTCAGGTAATGCACCTAGGCGCTCTTTTGATGAGTACACATTACGTACTCGCTTAGTTAACGCCACCCACTGCCCACCACTATCTCTGTATGATGCGGGGATATTATTTTTAATACGATCGCTGTTAATACTTTGCGTTAAATTTAGGTCTTCTAGCTGAATGAGTGCACTAAAGTTAGATGTTAAGACTAAATCGGCTTTACTGTGTTTTCCCTCACGCTTAACGCGCTCTATTAACCCTTTTTTTGCAAAAACTACATTCGTTTTAATGCCCGTTTGTTTTGTAAAATCGTCTAAAATTGGTTGAATTAGAAACGGTTGACGAAAAGAGTAAATATTAACAACATCACTCGCAAATGCAGGTGAAATGCTAATAATACAGGTGAGTATAGCCAATGCAGTTCTCATATCAGTGTACCTAAATAGTCTTTATTTACAGGGAATTTTATCGCGATAAGTGAAAATATACACTCTTTACATAAATGTAAATAAGTAATTAATGTACAAAACAGAAATACTGCGTAAGACATCTCTTACAGGGGTGACAGCTAATGAGTAAAAAAAGCGATAACAACTAGTTAGAATTACTATAAGATATTGTTTTTAATTAACATTATTAAAATTCTCATATTTTATAAGTAAATCTATTACCGTTTTAACCTATTTTAGTTGCATCAACACGCTACAATTACTACATCAACCAAGCAGTGATGCTTATCGAGTAAATGGAAATGGACTGCTTACTCGAACAACCAATGATTAGGTTACTACGGACAACACGGAAATTAGGACAGGCTCAGGATGAGTATCGCAATGGATTGTTGCACAAAGGAACGTATCAGGATGATACAGTAAGGATAACAACATCGGATAGTTGTTTAACAGGAAGTTACATGGAATTAAATGGACAGACCCTTGAGGCAACGCAATGGAATTGTAAATTAACGGACTGCACTAGGACGTGCTAAAAGGAATGGGTAATAGTTTTTACCAATACAGGATGTACAGGGATTTAAAGGAGATAGGCCCGGATAGCCTAAATTACATAGAACTAAAAAGTAATATCGTAATCACATGGATAAGTAAAAATTGGAGTTGATTAAGTTCAATTGCAGGATGCAAAATTAGAAGATTCCGCAAGCGCGCCTAGAGATAGAGCGCGCTTTTCTTTGTCTAAAATTAAGTTACTGTGGCCTGCCCTTATTTCGCTTGCCAAGTAAGTACGCATCACGAAATTTTATAAAGTGTCGTTCAAGCTTTAAGGCGGCATCTTGCTCACCTGCGAGCGCTAACACCATAATGCCTACCTCAGCAGTGCCTAACTGATAAGCGTGAGGTGCAACGCGTAAACGGTAATCTGATAGTTTATCAGCCGTGATCGACAGCACAGGTAAATTATCAAGATACGGGCTTTTACGGATCATTTTTTTAGCTTCACGCCAAGTGCCATCTAAAAATATAAATAATGGCTTTTTACCAGGCGTAATATTTACTTCGGTGGTTGCTCTGCCCGGCTCTACATCTTCAGCTGGAAATATCACCATAGGTTGATAATCAGCGTTGTTTAATAAGGCTAATAGCTCAGCATTTGGCGCTGTTCTATCCCATCTGAATGCATAGTTATCTGGGACTATTTCAGCTATTAAACGCCCTGTGTTTGAGGGTTTAAAACTTTCGTTATGATACATTAATAAACATACAGCAGCATCGCACTGCGCTTGCTCTACACCCTCACATATACAGTAATGCTTAGCTATTAAACATTGCTCACAACGGTCCATTTTACCACCGCGGGCATTAAACTCACGGCGCGATTCGCTAATTTGCTGAGCACGTAAAACTAGTACTGAGTTGTGTTGGGGATTTTTCAAGGGGGCTATTACCTAAAATTTGTTCGGCGCGTATTGTAGCTAAAATAAAAGGGAATAGATATCAGCTATCAGCTATC